>JACKNY010000001.1:252500-460000 GCA_024234615.1 Pseudomonadales bacterium | reverse complement strand
CCGCTTCTGGACCATGAAACCGCCCGACGATTTCTTCCGCCAAACGCTTTTTAATATCTTGCGGGTTTGCTCCTGCATCAACTTCGCGCTTAAATTGCTCAACTTCTGTCAGCTCCCGAAAGCTCAATAATTCAAAATAGCGCCAAATTAAATCGTCCGGCATGGTTAGAATTTTACGGTACATTTCTCCGGGCAGGTCATCAACACCCACATAGTTACCTAAGGACTTGGACATTTTTTGTACGCCATCCAGGCCTTCAAGAAGGGGCAACGTTAATACAATCTGAGGCGGTTGCCCGTAGTGTCGTTGCAATTCCCGGCCCACTAACAAATTAAACTTCTGATCGGTCCCTCCCAACTCTACATCGGCTTTCAACGCAACAGAGTCATAACCCTGCACCAGGGGGTATAAAAATTCGTGGATACTGATGGGCTGCCCGGCTTTATAACGCTTACTAAAATCATCCCGCTCTAACATTCGCGCCACTGTCTGCTGAGCCGCAAGACTAATCATTTCAGCAGAACTCAACTTATTCATCCAAGTTGAGTTGAACGCGACAGTCGTTAGCTCCGGATCCAAAATTTTGAACACCTGTTCTTTATAGGTAATGGCATTTGCCTCTACCTGTTCACGCGTCAACGGTTTGCGTGTCACGTTTTTTCCTGTTGGATCACCAATCATACCGGTGAAATCGCCAATCAGAAAAATCACCTCATGCCCTAACTCCTGAAATTGTTTGAGCTTATTAATCAGCACTGTGTGCCCAAGGTGTAAATCTGGAGCCGTCGGGTCAAACCCAGCTTTTACTCGCATTTTCTTACCGCTTTTAAGACGCTCAACCAACTCATCTTCAAGCAATATTTCCTCTGCACCGCGTTTAATGATTGCTAATGCGTCTTCGACCGATGTCTTCATTTATATGCCTATCCACCCAATCAATATACAGCTATCCATCGCCTATTTACTTCCACCCTACTGAGAGAAAGCGGCTGATTATAGCATCCTGTTATTAGAGTCCCTACGTAGACCCCTGCTTTAATCTAAAAAAATTGCTATAATTTTTCCCTTTTAGGCCATACTTATCTAATATTGCGTCACTGATGGCGCCAACAAACAACAAGAGAAGACTTACCGCGACCTAATATTAATATGATAAAACAATACCCTAAAAAACATGTACTCGTTGCCAGCCTAGTCACCATTATTATTGGGCTTGTTTTAGTAATTACTCCCTCTAAAGAAGTTTCAGCGAAAAGAAACTCTGTTACTCTTACGCTTAACCTACCCGAGCAATCCAAGCTCCCCAGTGAAGACTTGACGCTTACTACTAGCGAAAGCTCCGCTAAAACCGAACCCGAGACTAACCTAACGGTTACGACTAAAAACGTAACCACCGATTTAGTCGAAACTCAAAAAGAGTCTCCCGCTAAACATCAAGCGCCGCCCTCTCTTTTTAATCTTGAGCACTGGGAAAAAGTAACAGTGAAATCGGGCGATAACCTCAGCACACTTTTCTCACGCGTCGGTCTCACCGCAAAAGACGTCTTAGAGGTATCTCAGGCGGCGAAAAAATTTGCCAATGAAGATAGCTTAAAAAGGTTGTTCCCAGGTGAGCAGCTTGCTTTTATTATCAATGACGGCCAATTGGAAAAAATGCGTCGGGTTAAAAGTCCTCTCGAAAGCATCCAGTTTAGTCGCACAGAATCTGGCTACGCTATCGACAAACTGACGCGTGCGCCAGAAGTTCATAATCGCTTTGTTAGCGCGACCCTAGAAAACTCCCTCTTTCTGGCTGGCCAGCGACAAGGGCTCCCGCAGAACCTTATTATGGAGCTGGCCAATGTATTCAGTGGCGTTATCGACTTCGTATATGATCCCAGAAAGGGCGATAGTTTTAATCTCCTGTTCGAAGAAAAATTCTTAGATGGCAAAAAAATCGGGACTGGCGAGATACTCGCAGCGCAGTTTACCAACAGAGGAAAGGTGCATACGGCACTTCGATATAAAGATATGCACGGAGATGTTGGGCACTACTCCGCCGATGGCGTCAGTATGCGCAAAGCCTTTTTAAGGGCGCCGCTGGATTTTACTCGCATCAGTTCCGGCTTTAACCCCAATCGCAAACACCCGATCCATAAAAAAATTAGAGCTCATCGCGGTATTGACTATGCGGCCCCTCGTGGTACTCCCGTATTCGCTGCTGGTGAAGGGCGAATCATCGCCTCTGGCTATTCCAAAGCCAATGGCAACTATGTATTTATCAAGCACGGCGAACAGTACACCACCAAATACTTGCATTTAAACAAACGCTTCGTGAAAAATGGAGCGCGCGTAAAACAGGGGCAAACGATTGGTCAAGTTGGATCCACAGGCTACGCTACCGGGCCACATTTGCACTATGAATTTCTGGTCAATGGCGTACATCGTAATCCTCGCACCATTCTGGACAAACTTCCCAAGGCGAAATCCATTCCGAAATCGGAATTGGCCCGTTTCCAGCAACAGACTGGCATAGTGTTAGCCCAGCTCGAAGCATATCAACACATGCTTGCCTATAACGACTAACCCAATGGGAATGACAAAGCCGTATTATTTTCTCGGCTTAATGTCTGGCACCAGCCTGGACGCTGTCGATGCGGCAATCGTTGACTTTAGTGCGAGCACCCCCAAGCTACATAGCCATTACCAACACCCCTTACCCGCAGACCTCAGGTCAAACATTCTCATGCTCTGCACGCCGGGAGAAAACGAAATTGAGCGATTGGGTAAATGTGATGTGGAATTGGGCCAGATCTTTGCTTCGGCTGCTCTACAACTTTTACAAAACGCAGAAATAAGTGCAGACCAGATTCAGGCTATCGGTTGTCATGGTCAAACAATTCGCCACAGCCCTAAATCGCCTCTGGCTTTTACTCTACAGATAGGAGATCCCAATGTTATTGCTCATATCACTGGGATTACTACAATCGCCGATTTTCGCCGTCGTGATATCGCCGCTGGCGGCCAAGGTGCTCCGCTCGCACCAGCTTTCCATCGGGAGGTTTTCAGCACTACGCAGGACCGCGCGATATTAAATATCGGCGGCATGGCAAATCTCACCCTATTACCCGCTGACACAAGGCTTCCACCTATCGGATTCGATACCGGCCCAGGTAACGTTTTAATAGATGCCTGGTACCAGATTCATCAACAGGGGCCGTACGATACTAATGGGGCTTGGGCCGCAGGCGGCAAGATCTCTAGCAAGTTACTAGAACTATTTCTAACAGACGCTTACTTCCAATTGGTACCGCCCAAAAGCACAGGCAGAGAATTATTTAATCGCCAGTGGCTAGAACAACGACTAACACAGTTAAACCTTAATCTAGACGCTCAAGATGTTTGCGCCACGCTGGTGGAACTTAGCGCGATCACAATAAGCAACGATTTGGACCAGCACTTCTCACCATGTCGCGAGCTATTCGTTTGCGGTGGCGGCGCTCACAACGGTTATCTGCTGAGCCGATTAGCCGCACATTCGCCGCAATGCAAAGTTGGCACAACGGCTGATTTGGGTGTTGATCCTGACTGGGTAGAGGCCATCGCTTTTGCCTGGCTGGCAAAACAACGGCTGGAAGAAAAAACGGGGAATCTAACTTCTATTACCGGTGCCGCTAAAGCTTGCATACTAGGCGGCATTTACCATGCGTGAAAAACGGCCGTTGCTGAAATTAAAAGGGATACAGTTAAATATATTAATGGAAAAGGGTAGGTTTTTTCATTTAAAGCACCACGTATCGGCTTAAATATCGATCATTGAGTGGTGCTTTTGACAGGAGGAGTTACCTGAATCTTTTATATGGAGAAGGAAGACCCGCAACCACAGGTGGTTTTCGCTGAGGGATTGCGCACAACAAAACGTGACCCTTCCAGCCCCTCTTCGTAGTCAATCTCGGAACCGGCTAAATACTGAAAACTCATCGGATCAACCACCATTGTAACGCCCTGGTTATCCACCATCGTATCGTCCTCAGCAATTTCATCATCAAAGGTGAAGCCGTATTGGAACCCAGAACAGCCGCCGCCCGTAACAAATACGCGCAGTTTCAACTGCTCGTTACCTTCTTGCTCAATAAGAGTCTTCACCTTGGATGCAGCGGCATCGCAAAAGGCCAGTGACGCCTGAACAACCGCTTCAGACATAATGAATAAACCTCGCTAAATTGTAATGAAACTCACACATTCTGCCTTTTCCGAGTATTTTAATCAACTATTTGCCAGTGGCTTCGATTTCGCTTGGCCTGGAGGCTCGACGGATGGATTTTGTGGGGCAATACCTAACTGAACGGTATTGGTTTTTCCCGAGACCTGAGACTCAACCTGATGAACCAAATTCCCATTCACCTGCGCGCCCATCACCATTTCCAATAAATGGTAATGCACAGTACCAGTAACCGAAGCATTGGCTGCTAACTCCACATGTTTCGAAGAATAAACATTACCTATGACCTGACCATTAATAATCACATGCGGCGCTTTAACCTCTCCTTCGACAACACCATGATCGCTGATTCGTACCACCGCATTGTCATTTTCCAGCGCCTCTACACTGCCCTTGATACAACCATCTATATGCAACCCCCCAGTAAATTTGAAATCGCCTACAATCTCAGTTTTACTGGAAATTAAAGTATCGTAATTATGCCGGGCACTTTTTTTATCACTCCCCCACATCTGCAAGTGTCTCCTGTGTTACCCAATCGAATTCACGGGTTGCGGTCATTGAATTTTTACCCGCAGATTCAGCAACAACCTCAACTTTTTCCACAATAAAGTCCTCAGGCATATTAACCACTGCCTTAAATTGCTGAAAATAACGAAACTTAAAATTATTACTCATTTCGTCCTCTGCGACTTCCTTTAAGGATAGCACCCTTTTCTCGCCAGCGCCCAGGCCCTGAATGCTAACTTTGACAGCGCCCTGAATGACGCCTTTGGATTTCCCTACCTGCGCCAATATCCAATTAATCCGATATCTCGTTTTACCCAGGTACTCGATGCCTAAATCATGGACTTGCAGCCCGGACTGAGCATTCCCCGGTTCCATAATACTGCGATAAAAAGTTACCGATTTTTTAAGCTGCGATATCTCCGCAGATAATTCTTCAATCGTCTTACGCGAGGTTTCAAGTGCCAATTGATCGACTTTACGATCTCTCTCCAGCGCTGTCAGCTTGCGCTTTACTTCCTTTAATTGCTGTTGTTGCTCTGGTGATAGTGCTTGCAACTCCACCTCATGCTGCCGCCCCAAGACAAAACTCCCGACAAGCGCCACAGAAACAACGAGAAAGAGGCCAGCCACATACCAGACGCGCTGCCTTGGCCGATGAGGTTTAAGCACTAAATTCTCTTGTTTGCTACCACGAACTCTTGGCATTAGCAGTCTGCGTTTCCTTAATAATGGTGAATCATGGCATCAGCGCAATCGCTTCTAACCCCAGGTTTTCTGGCAAACCAAACATAATATTCATATTCTGTACCGCTTGACCTGCCGCGCCCTTGACCAGATTATCAATCACTGACAACACCACAACTCTATTTCCCTGTTGCGGTCGATGCACTGCGATTCGACAATAATTGCTACCTTTCACGCTTCGCGTTTCTGGATGCGAGCCTTGGGGGAGGACGTCAACAAATGGCTCGCTGGCATAGCAATCTTCATATAGCGCTTGCAGGTCAACCTGATCCACACTTAAGTCTGCATAAAGCGTGGCGTGAATACCACGAATCATTGGCGTCAAATGCGGCACGAAGGTTAACGCGACATCACTTGAAGCGGCCTGCTTTAAGCCTTGCTTAATTTCGGGAAGATGCCTATGACCTGACACGGCATAGGCCTTAAAGCTTTCGCTTGCTTCACAGAGCAGGGAGCCAACGCTTGCCCCACGTCCCGCCCCACTCACTCCAGACTTTACATCAGCAATCAGAGAAGATCTGTTCACCAGCTTTTGTTGCAGCAAAGGTAAAAAACCTAATTGAACAGCGGTTGGATAACAGCCCGGATTTGCCACCATCTTTGCCTCTTTTATCGCGGCGCGATTCACTTCCGGCAGACCATAAACCGCCTGTTCCAACAGGTCAGGGCAGGCATGCGTCGCACCGTACCAACGCGACCACTCCTCAGCATCGCGTAAGCGAAAGTCCGCCGACAGATCAATAATTCGGACACCCTGCTTTAGTAACTCAGGCACTTGCTGCATCGCCACCGTATTCGGTGTAGCGAAAAATACTAGGTCGCAATCAGCCAAACTATCGTTATCCGGCAATGAAAACCGAATATCCACTGCTCCGCGTAAGTTGGGGTACATATCTGCTACCGCCTTCCCCTCTTCCGAGCGAGAAGTGATCAGCACCAACTTTGCCTGCGGATGCCTTGCAATCAATCGTAACAGTTCCACCCCGGTATACCCGGTTCCTCCAACAACTCCAACCTTAATCACATGACCCTCTTAACAAATATTAGGCGATAAACGCCCTGGCTAACGATTTATACTGAATCGGTCAGTATAATAAAGTCCATCCCCAAATAGAAAGATAATCTGGATATTCAAAACCACCTCTCAATGAACACTAAAATTTTTACTCTGGAATATTTCCGCGAACGCTTGGCTCATCTAGACGCGTTACCCCAGTATGCCTTACTCGGCGTACTGTCTGGGATTGTCGCTGGGGTGGTTATACTCATCTTTCGGCTAACTATCGAAATTCCTTTGCAGTTATGGCTGCCTGAAAATAATCCAGAAAATTTTGAAGCATTAGAACCCTACTTACGTTTTATTGCGCCACTAACCGGCAGCATCGTGGTGGGCTTAATCCTTAGCTATCTGAGCAAGGACGCTCGCAAACTTGGCGTCACCCTCGTATTAGAGCGACTGAATTTCCACGAAGGACACTTACGGCTTAGAAACACCGCCACACAGTTTTTAATGGGCGTGATCAGTTTAGTCAGTGGCCAGTCCGCAGGCCGGGAAGGCCCCGCTATTCATTTGGGCGCGGCCTGCAACAGCTATCTGGGGCGGCGTTTTCATCTACCTAATAACAGCATCCGCGTGCTGGTCGGATGCGGCACTGCAGCGGCAATTTCCGCCTCCTTTAATACCCCGATTGCGGGCGTCATCTTCGCGATGGAAGTGGTCATGATGGAGTACACGATCACTGGTTTTACGCCAGTAATTCTCGCTTCGGTAAGTGCTGCCGTCATTAGTCGCATGGTGTATGGCGCGGACACCGCCTTTGATGTACCCGCCATGAGTATTCAGTCACTCTGGGATATCCCCTTTACTATTTTGATGGGGATCATCCTCGGTGCTCTCGCCACGATCTTCATCCAGATCACTCAGTTCTGCACTCGTTTTCAGCATTACCCTATCTTGCCACGAGCCCTGCTTGCCGGAATCTTCACTGGCTCAATTGCCTTCTTTATTCCGTCCATTATGGGCATCGGCTATGACTCTGTGAACCAAGCGCTGCTAGGTAATCTTGGCCTAGGCATGCTCTGTATTCTGACGCTGGGCAAATTACTGGCAACCGCCGTGCCTGTTGGTCTCGGCATGCCCTACAGCCTGATCGGACCGGTTATCGTATTAGGAGCCAGCGCTGGGGGGGCCTTAGGGCTTATCGGATCAACGCTGTTACCGGACTACAGCTCTGACGTTGGGATGTACAGTATGCTCGGCATGGGTGCGATGATGGGGGCGGTGTTAAACGCGCCGCTGGCCGCTCTGATGGCACTGCTAGAGCTTACCGGCAACCCCAACATTATTTTGCCCGGCATGCTGATTATAGTAATCGCGAATCTCACCACCCGCGGGATATTCAAGCAAAAATCCATCTTTAACACTCTGCTTGCCGCACAGGACATTCATTTACGTGACGCACCAGTTTTACAAGCATTGAGTCGCACCGGTGTTGCCAGCCTAATGAATAAAAACATCATCAGCCACCATCGTAAAATTCCTATTCAAGCGGCCGCTGAATTGCTTATTAACAAACCGGAATGGATCATTCTGTTAGAGGATCGAAAACCGATATCCTTGCTACCAGCGGTCGACTTGGCACGCTTTTTAGCTGAGGAAAACAATTCGGAAACCAACCAGGAAGATAAAGAAATAGACCTCCTTACAATCCCGGCCCGCCGTCGTGACATCAAACGAATACATCGCCAAGCCACCTTACAGGAAGCGCTCGATACTTTACATCAGTACCACATCGAGGCACTCTACGTAGAGCGCGTACACGCACCCATGATCACTTCTGTCATGGGCATTGTAACCCGCCAGGATATTGAGAATTTTTACTTACACAAATAGTCTGAAAAGAAATTATTAGGTCATCTATGCTCTGGGTTAAAGCCTTTCATATAATCTTTGTCGTTTGCTGGTTTGCAGGCCTCTTTTACCTGCCGCGACTGTTCGTCAATCACGCCATGACGGACAACCAGGACACCAAAAAACAACTGGCGCTGATGGAATATAAACTCTATCGCTTTATTAGCCCCTTAGCCTGGTTGGCGCTTGGCTTTGGCATCTGGCTGAGCTATTTGAATTGGGATTTTTACAAAACCGAAGCCTGGTTTCACATTAAAGCCTTGCTGGTACTGCTGCTGGTCGCCTACCACATGGCTTGCGGCTACTTCGTACGCGCTTTTCAAAATGACCTAAACACGAAAAGCCATATTTTCTTTCGCTGGTTTAATGAATTCCCCGTGTTAATATTGTTCGCCGTGATTATCCTGGTGGTGGTGCGTCCGATATAGCACCCACCCCGACAAGCGATCAACATCATTCCTATTCACCTGATTTATTGACGACATAACATGACTCAATCCGAAACACTTTTTCAGCAAGCGCAACGATTCATTCCCGGCGGCGTTAACTCCCCGGTTCGCGCATTCAAAGCAGTCGGCGGTACTCCCGTCTTCATCGACCACGCGGACGGCGCTTATTGTTACGATGCCGACGGCAAACGCTACATTGACTACGTGCTGTCCTGGGGGCCGATGATTCTCGGCCACAACCACCCGGCGATTCGTCAGGCAGTGATCGAGCGCGTCAATCAGGGATTAAGCTTTGGCGCGCCGACGCAGATCGAAACCCAGCTCGCCGAGAAAATTTGTAACATTATGCCCAACATGGATCTGGTGCGTTTCGTTAACTCAGGTACAGAAGCCACCATGAGTGCGATTCGCCTGGCGCGAGGTTTTACCGGGCGCGATAAAATCGTCAAATTTGAAGGCTGTTATCACGGCCATTCCGATTCGTTACTGGTCAAAGCAGGCTCCGGCGCACTGACCTTCGGCGTCCCCACATCACCGGGCGTGCCAGCGGCATTAGCTGAGCACACCATTACTCTTACCTACAACGATATTGCCAACGTCGAACAGGCCTTTAAAGAAGTGGGCGAACAGATCGCCTGCATAATCGTCGAACCCGTCGCTGGCAATATGAACTGCGTACCACCCGTTCCCGGCTTTCTCGAAGGCTTGCGCGCCGTTTGCGACCAATACGGTGCCGTGCTGATTCTGGACGAAGTCATGACCGGCTTCCGTCTCGGTTTGCAGGGCGCGCAAGGTTACTATGGCATCGACGCCGACCTAACCACTCTCGGCAAAGTCATCGGTGGCGGCATGCCGGTTGGGGCCTTTGGCGGCAAGCGCGAAATCATGGAAAAAATTTCACCCCTCGGCCCGATTTACCAAGCAGGCACTCTTTCTGGCAACCCAGTCGCCATGGCCGCAGGCCTCGCTGCGATGGAGGAAATCAGCAAGCCGGGCTTTTACGAGCCGCTCTTTGCACAAACCACCCAACTGGTTGAGGGATTAAAAGCCGCCGCACAGGAAGCCAATATTCCCTTTACCACTAACCATGTCGGCAGCATGTTCGGCGGTTTCTTTACCGAAGCCGAGCATATCACCAATTTCCGGCAAGTCATGGCCTGTGATATTGAACGCTTCAATCGCTTCTTTCACGGCATGTTGAATGCGGGAGTTTATCTCGCACCGGCTTCTTACGAAGCGGGCTTTATGTCCGCGGCGCATACGGAAGAGGATATCCAAGCGACGATTGATGCAGCTAGGGCTGTGATGGCTAGTTTGGCCTGAGAATACAGTTATGAGTGTGGGGCACTACAGCAAAAATAAATACATCATAGTACTGTTTTATTTTTAAAATCACGATACCAAAGCAATACCGGCACAGCCATAGAAAACGCCTTGTTGCGTGGCGTTCAAGTAGTGCCTTTTTTGTTACCAATGTTTTCCTTAAGCGTTATTTCAATGGATATCAATCTGCGCCAGCTGAACCTCGCTAACAGGCTCAGCAATCACCACAAACCGCAGCGGCCCGCCCGGAACTACCGAATCAAACGGCCAGCAGGTGGCGAGTAATAATTGATCCGCAGCGACCGCTTGAATCTGTGTTTTCTCAGCGTCTACCACCTGGGTTTTGATGATTTGGTAACGCTGGGATTTTCCGGTTGCTGCAATCAGTATTAGCGAGTCCCCTACCTTGATATCCCGCATAAATCGAAAGTGAGTATCGCGGTGGCCACTGATCAACATCGCCCCCGGCTCTCCGGGAAGCGCGCTGGCGCTGGTATGACCGGGGCCGAAGGCGAGGGACTGGCCGTGATCCCCGCTGAGCACAATGCTATCAACGCCCAAGCGTGGCAATTGCAAGCGGGCGATGGGGACGGTGTCTGCCCAGGGCCAAGGCTTGGATGACAGCCCGGTGGCCAGACTGCCTTCCCAAGCGCGCTGCAATAATTGTTGCGCTAACACGGCTTTAATATGTATCCAACTTCCCGCAGCTAACTGGGCGCAACCGAGCAGGAGCAATAATCCGAGGATGAAATTGCGCGTATTAAAAAGCATAGCGCAGCCAAGCTATGCGTCTCACCCTCGAATAGAGATAAAACATCAGCGCCAGCAGCCAGATCCCGAAGCCTTTGAGTATGCGCAGCTCCGCATCGGTGGCGGTTTGCGGCAGGCCAAACTGAGTGCCTTTGGGCGGATTACTTTTAAGGGCGTGACTGGAAAGCCGCTCTGATGGGCGGCGTACGGGGGTTTTATCGACGGCAATCAGGCTGGTGAAACGGCTGACCAGATGATGGCCAAGTGATAGCTCAATGACAGACTGTTTTAGCGTTGCCTTTTGCTCCGGCTCGTAGCTGAGCAGGTATTTGTCCATCAGCACCTCCATTTTACGCCGCGCCCAAAACACGTTCATGCCCGCGCGGGTTTGCGCTGTTTCAAAGCTCAGGGTTTTGGCGAAGGTTTCAGAGTCCGCCGCACCGCTTAACTGTAACTGTGCTGGCAAGCCTTTGG
Source organism: Pseudomonadales bacterium (assembly GCA_024234615.1). Classification (NCBI taxonomy): domain Bacteria; kingdom Pseudomonadati; phylum Pseudomonadota; class Gammaproteobacteria; order Pseudomonadales; species Pseudomonadales bacterium. The sequence goes on along the minus strand of JACKNY010000001.1, from coordinate 448,637 downwards.
TTTTAAACACCAGCGCGATGGGTTCACCCTGATAAAGATCGGGAATGCGCTGCGGATAAAACTCCGCTTCGAATTCACTCGGGATGCTGATGTTTAGGTTAGTCAGCACCGGCGATTCCAGCTTACGAAAAAGCTCGGTCATTTGTTCGGCCACAATTTCCATACTGCCAATGTGGGTGAAACTGCCACGCCCGAATTCAGCGGCTTTACGCATGAAATAGGAATTAGGCGCTGAGCCAATACCAATGGTGAACAGCCGACTATTATCGAGCTTACGCTCTATGAGTTCGAACAGTTGATCCTCGTTTCCCACCGCTCCATCGGTTAAAAACACCACCTGACGAATCCGCCCGGAGCGATCTTCCGCCGTCTGCTGGGTTAAAGCCGCATCCAGCGCCGGGTACATTTCGGTACCACCGCTCGCACCCAGCGCCCGCACAAAACTGATCGCCCGTGCCCGCATGGCTTGGCTGGCCGGTTGTACGTTATTAAATAGCGAGCGCGTATGGGAGTTAAACTCAATCAGGTTGAAGCGATCCTGCGCCTGCAAGCGTTCGATCGCCATAATCAATGCCTGGCGCGCCTGCCGAATGGGTTCACCCCCCATTGAGCCAGAGGTGTCGATCACAAAGACTAAATCGCGTGGCAGATTAGCGCTGTCCTGTGTTTGCATTGGCGGCGTCAGCATTAGCATCGAGTAATAACTGCCCTGCCATTGCTGAGTGTAAAGGCCGACATAGGACTGCTCGGATGCGGCCGCACGCCAGTTCAGCACAAAGTCGCTATTGGAATCGTGCGTGGTGCTGTTCAGCGTTAGTCGATAATGCTGAGCGTCCACACTTTTCTGCTCGACTCGATGATAGCGGCTTTGCAGATCAACGATATCAAACCCGGGCGCGAGATCGACCCGAATATTGATCGGATTACTGTTCTCCCCGTAACTGCTAAGCTTGGGTGTAATGCGAGAAGCATCCGGCACTGCGTCGGTATTAGGCTGGCTGCCGGTACCCGTGAACTGGGCTTGCCCGACCGCATTGATCAGCGCAGCACCGGGAATGTAGCGGGGGGTAACTGTCAGCGGAAATCTCAGGCTGAACTCGCCCTGACTAAGCGGCACGCTTTGCTGATATTCGATTTCAACCTGCACCTCTTCCTGCGGCCCAATATTAGCGACCGCGATGGTAAACAGATTCGGTCGCTCTTGGGTGAACAAAGTGGCGCGTTGGCCGTTACCTTTGGCCTTTTCATAGTTCCTTTTTGCCTCCTGCTTTTCCTGAATGACGCCTTCGATTATTCGCCCACCTACCTTCAACCGCAGATGATCCACCGCCGCATCATCCGGCAGGGGAAACAGGTAAATGCCCTCCACCCAATCATCGCCCGGATTGAGAAAGTGCTGAGTCACTTTGGCGCGCACAATAATGCCGCTTACCTGCAAATCCACATCGGTGTTCAGCAGCGGCGCAAAACTGGCATTCGCGCCGTCACTGCCCTTGACCAAGAGCGTACCGCTTTTGATCTGGCCATAATCCAGTTCAGCCAGCCCATTGGCGTGGGCAGGGATAACGACGCCCGCGCATATAAACACAAAAATCGCGCAAGCTAACCACAAAGGACTGCGTGTTGTATTTATGTTATTAGCCATGGGGTTAGCCATCCTTTGCTTGTGTTTGAAATAGCGGTAATTGCAGCACCTCGTTCGCCGCCAACCCGGCACGATTAATTTTGACCGGGGAGGTATCCGCTAATTCGCGATGACAGGGGTAGTCGCGCTGGTAAGGAACCAGGTTGAATAAAAGCTCTGGGTGCTGATCCAAAACATCGTCGGTAATGGGGACAAATTCGTATGGGTGTTTTGCCGGTGGGTGTTCGTTGGGTTTGTGCATCGTCTTCGCCTCGTTGAGTTGGTAAGGCTTATTAAAGGACTTAACCCTGGAGAGGGAATGAAGGAAAAATGGAGAAAGAATGGAAGTTACGAGGACTATTACGATTCTCACTGTTTAATCACTATAATGGTGCCATGCCACAGGAACCAAAACTCATCGCTATCGTCGAGGACGACCCGGATCAACGTCGCAATTATTGCGATGCTATTGCGCGCAAAGGTTACCGTGTGAACGCCTATGCCGGGCACCAGCAAGCATTGGCTGGCATCAGCAAAGAACCACCGCAACTGGTCATTATCGACATTATCCTAGGCAACGATGTGGACGGCGGTTTTGCTCTGTGCCGCGATTTGCTCGCCAGCAATGCTTCCCTGCCGGTACTTTTTTTAACAGAACGAGTCGACGAGATCGATAAAATATCCGGCCTTCGGCTTGGTGCCTGGGACTATCAGCCCAAACCCATCAGCCTGACTTACCTGGCGGAACGCGTGACCTCGTTGCTGCGCCTGGCGGAACTGAGCGAAAACGCTGGGAGCGACAGCCAAAACCCGCCCAAAAGCGTTGGCGACCTGAGGATTAATTTGGACGCCATGCAAGCCCACTGGCGTGACCAGCCATTAAGTTTGACCATGACCGAATTTCGCATGCTCGAACGTTTGCTGCATCGACCGGGGAACGCAATTTCCTACGAGCAATTAATGCATTCAACCATGCAGAGTTTCGTTACACACAACACCATTAACACCCACATGCGAAATATCCGTAAAAAAATCCGCCAGATCGACGCCCAATTTGATCGCATTCAAAACGAATACGGCTTCGGCTATCGCTGGATTGTCGAGTGAACAAAGCCGCCAGATTTCGCGGGCCGCGCCTCGGCACCAAACTGATTTTGATGGGACTGGTGCTGCTCAGCATCCCCTGGCTGGGTTATCGCTACTTGCTGGAGACCAAGAATTTTCTGCTCGAAGGCCAGGCGCAAGCGCAGCTGCTCACCGCCAAGGGCATTGCCATCACGCTGCAAAGTAACGACAGGTTATTTAATGATCTGCCGCTCAATATCGAGGATTACGAAACACTCACCAGCTACCCTTTGGACTACCCTATCCGCATTGATGGCTATAACGATGACTGGCGGGATTTGCGCCAACATCAGCGCAGCTTTGGTGGGCGGCAAACGAGTACTACCGCTATTCAAACAGGTACAAAGTTCAATCTGCTGTTAGGCGTGTCCGCACAATATCTTTATGCCTACCTCGACATCCTGGATAACACCAAGGTTTATCGCCACCCCGGCTATCGACGGTTGGATAACAGCGATCATTTACGGCTTAATTTTATCGATGCCGAAGGCCAATCCAAACGACTGTTATTAACCATGGAAGGCCCGGGCAATATGACCGCCTACTATGTTGATACTGACTGGTTTTATGCGGTCGCCGGCCAACCTGAATATGAGGTCGCCAGCTATGTGAGGGATACCGAGCGGGGTTATGAAATCGAATTGCGCATTCCGTTAGCTATGCTCGGCCCGCAAAAGCGGCTCGGTTTGAGCTACGCCGATGTCGATAACCCCGAGCTTCGCCAAGTGCAATCACTGACCAGCACCCTGCCCTCGTTGGCTGGGGCAAAGACTAATCTGATTCTTCTGCGCTCACCGGCTATCGAAAAAATAATCACCGAATTGAACCAAGCGGATGCCCAAATTTGGATTCTCGACCAGCAGCGGCGTGTACGCGCTACCGCTGGGCAGCTGCAAATACCGAGTGACGATGAATCTCCCCCGTATGAGGAAGATAATCAATCCGGCTCGCTTTGGAGCGTGCTGGTGGATTTATTGTTTCAGAAATTAATTAGCTCAGCCGCTGCCGATTTCAAAGATTTTGATCCCAGGCTGACCAGCCAACGAGACGACCAGGTTATTACCCAGGCGCTGATCGGCAAGGGCAGCTCTCGCCGCCGTGCGTCGTTGGATGGTCGCGCTCAAATAATCACAGCGGCCTATCCTATCAGTGAGCAGGATCAAATTATCGGCGCAGTGGTATTGGAGCAGAGCACCGAATCGGTTCTGGCGTTACAGCGACAAGCGCTGGAAAATATCGTTATGCTGACCGCGCTGAGTCTGTTGGCCATCGTGCTGGTAGTTATCCTCTTCTCTTTGCGTTTGGCCTATCGGGTACGACGGATGCGCAAGGAAGCCGCTCTGGCTATCGATCCGCACGGTCGTTTAATGGTGGATCAGTTGGAGCACGAAACCACAGCGGGCGATGAAATCGGCGACCTGGCCCGCAGTGTTTCCTCCATGCTAACCCGGCTGCACCAATACCAACAGTTTGTCGCCAACATTCCGCGCACGCTGCGCCATGAGGTCAACAATCCGCTGAATACCATCAGTACTTCGTTGGAAAATCTCGCGCACGAAACCGATGAGAGCCAGCGTCAGCTGTATTTGGAAAGAGCCAAACGCGGACTACGGCAGATGAGTATATTGGTACAGCAGCTGGCCGAATCCGCCAGCCTGGAACAGTCGCTGGCCAGCGACGAAATGGAGCGGGTCGACCTGAGTTCACTGCTGCGGCAATATTTAAGCAACTATCAGAGTAATCACCCCGAGCTATTGCTAGCAATCGAACTCGACGACTCACCAACCTGGATTAATTGCGCCGACTTTCGCATTGAGCAACTACTCGACAAACTGTTGGATAACGCGGCGGATTTTAGCGCCAGTGAAAATCCGCTCAGCATCACCCTGCACAAAACTAAAGGCCTGGTTGATATCACCATTGCCAACCAGGGCCGGACTATCGACGAATCACAAATCCCGTTAATCTTTAATCTGATGTCCAGCTCGCGCCCAGCTATAGACGCGGAAAAGCCGCATTTAGGATTGGGACTCTATATTTCCAAACTCATCGTCGATTATCATAACGGCAGCATTCAAATTAGTAATCTGCCCGACCAAAGCGGTGTGGTAGTCCATATTTCATTGCCACTGAGTAAGGAGTAACAGCAACCATGACCATCATGATTACCGCCAGCGAACTCAATCAACGCTTGACTGCGCCATCTGCCGCGCAACAGTTGGTCATATTCGACTGCCGCTTTTCACTAGCCGATTTTGCGTTGGGTCGCCAGCAGTACGCGGATGGCCATATTCCAAACGCATTGCACCTGGAGATGGAAGTTCAGCTGTCCGGTGACAAAAAGCCACATGGCGGTCGCCACCCATTGCCGACAGCAGCACAATTTACTGCCAGCATGCAAAAAATGGGGGTTAACCAGAACAGTATCATTGTCGCCTATGATGATAATCGGCTCGCGGGCGCGGCGCGGCTTTGGTGGTTACTACAGCATTTTGGGCACCCGCACATCCGCATTCTCGACGGTGGCTTGCAAGCTTGGCGGGCACAGGGGTTGCCGGTTTCACAGGACACACAAGCACCACAAAAGGGTTATTTCCAAGCCAACCCCAGAACAGGCCAAACGGTCGATTATTCATGGTTATCCGCACACCTAAAGGATCGCAATCTGCAACTGATCGACTCCCGCGAAGCACCACGTTATCAAGGGCTTGAAGAACCCATCGACCCCGTTGCCGGGCACATTCCCGGAGCGTTGAATTATCCCTGGCAGGGGGTGACCAACGAACAAGGTAAAGCGCTATCGGCCGGAAAGCAACAGGATCGTTGGGCGGGCTTGGACAGCGAAAAAGAAACCGTGGTTTATTGTGGTTCCGGTGTAACAGCTTGCGTTAATTTACTATCGCTAAAACTCGCAGGGATTGAGGGCGCCAAGCTATACCCTGGCAGTTGGAGCGATTGGTGTTCCTATGCTGACAGCCCTAAGCGGCCATAATTAGGCAATCGGAAACCATAGGTATTATGGATTTGTCTCTATACTACCCGTTGTTCCCCAGCAAAGCGCCACACTCGAACTTCGTCTCTGCCGAATTGTTTGACAAGGCAATCGCCTTTTTACACAGCTGCTCCGCCTGTGCGCTATTGCCTTGCTCAAATCGTACTTTCGCCAGTTCCAGATAAAGCTGTCCATCGCGCGGAGAAATGCGTATTGCCCGTTCTAAGGATGCGGCAGCTGCCACATATTTTTGTTGGCGACGTTGTTGCTGCGCTGTATCCAGCAAGGCTACAACGGCTGAGTTCGGCACAGCTGTTTGTGCGTCACTCTTTCGGACCGTACTTTCGACAACGGGCGCACTTTGAATGACAGGTATATCTCGGTGAACCTCATTCGAACCCTCCGGGCTGCGCTCTATAACTGGCGCCGAGCCTCGTTGTGGCGCCACGCCGCAAGCTGTTATCATTCCTACCAAGATCAATACTAAAACAATACGCATCTTTAATTTTACCTATTCAAACCACGATTTAATCCATTCACCCAAGCGGCCTGGCTGGCGATGGCACTCAGCCGTTCGTTGCGGTTCCGAGCCTTTGATAAAGGGCATATAGCGCGCGCCCAGGCAATCTGCTTCGCTGCGCATGCCGCTGCTGTCATCCACCCAGAGGTACTGCACATTTTCGGGCAGGGTGCCGGTAAAAGAAGCCGGAGCAAGACCTTGCATTAACTGGCCCCACACGCTTAACGCGCCACGACTGCCGGTCAGTCCGGTTGGCGTATTGTCATCGTTGCCGAGCCACACTACCGCCAAACGATCACCGGTAAAGCCGGCAAACCAGCTGTCTCTTAAATCATCGGTTGTACCGGTTTTACCGGCGACATTGAGACTAGCGGGTACCTGATTGTAAACAGCGCGCCCGGTGCCTTCGCGCATGGTTTCTTGCAACACATAATACAGTAAATGAATAACGCCCGGATCAAACCGCTGTTCGACGTGCAACGGGTAGCGGTTTAAGGGTTTACCCTCTGATGTCGTAACATCGCGTATCGCTCGCAATGGGGTATTAAAGCCACCGGCGGCGATGGTTTGATACATCGCGGCTACTTCGATCGGCGTCAAGCCACGCGCGCCAAGAATGATGGAGGGATAAGGCGGCAGCTTTCTTTGCACGCCCAGTTGCCGAATGGTGGTGATCACCTGCTCGACGCCCACCTCCATAGCCAAGCGCGTACTGGCCTGGTTATAGGATTGCGAGAGCGCGCGATGCAAAGGAATCACGCCGTGGCTTTGGCGATCCGAATTCTTCGGCGTCCAGAGTTTACCCCCCTCCGCCGGCACACTGATCGGCCCATCATCCAGGGGCGACACTAGAGTATATTTTTGTGGCTGCGCCAAGGCAGTTAGATACAACGCCGGTTTTAACAGTGAACCCACCGGCCGTACGGCGTCCAAGGCCCGATTAAAGCCGGAATACTTGGTATCCTTGCCGCCAACCAAAGCCAATACTTCGCCGGTATCGGTGCTGGTTACCACCAAGGCGCCTTCGAGTTGGCGCATACGCGCTACATCCTGACGCCTGAAGCGATTGATTTGCTTCGCTAAGCTCTGTTCCGCCTCACGCTGCACCAAGGGATCCAAGCTGGTAAAAATTCGCAATCCCTCGCTGGTTAAATCTTCCGCCTTGTAATCCCGCCGTAGTTGGCGTTTGACCAAATCCATATAGGCAGGGTAACTAACATCCGTGTAGGACGACTGTTGCGCTACATCCAATGGCTGCCGTTTCGCCCAATCCGCCTGCTCCGGGCTCACTTTCCCGGCTTGCGCCAGCATGTCGAGCACCAAATTACGTCGCGCCAAGGCCCGCTCCGGGTGCCTGCGTGGGTTGTAATAGGAAGGTCCTTTCACTAAAGATACCAGCAGCGCCGCCTGATGCAGCTTGAGTTCTTTTAAGCCGCGGCCAAAATAGTAATGGCTGCCCAGCCCGAACCCGTGAATCGCACGTCGCCCCGCCTGTCCGAGATACACCTCATTCAGATAGGCTTCCAGAATTTCACTTTTGTCGTAATGCAGATCTAATAAAATCGCCATGATGGCTTCAGTGGCTTTGCGGGTAACAGTACGGTCGCTGGTTAAATAAAAATTCTTTACCAGCTGCTGCGTTAGGGTGCTGCCGCCCTGTTTAACCTGACCTGAGCGCAGGTTTACCCACATCGCCCGGGCTATCGCCATGGGCGACACACCATGGTGCGAATAAAAATCTCGGTCTTCAACGGTGATCAATGTCTCTAAAATAAAATTTGGCACCTCATCGATACGCACCAGTGTGCGATCCTCACCGTGTTTGGGGTAAATCCCTCCGATCAGCATAGGCTCAAGGCTCATCAACGGTAGGCTTTGACCGCCGCTTTGTAGATCAATCACAAGATCATCGCTGATACGAATGGCAACCTGCCTGGCAGCCAGTGCTTCATCCCAAAGTTGAAAACTGCGCGTGTGCAGCCTGACCTGCTCACCCTCCTGTTGGTAACTACCCGGCTGGGCAATCGAGGTTGAGCGTCGATAGCCCAACAGTTCCAATTCATGAAGCAGATTATTCAATTTCAGAGCAGCACCGGGATAAATCTCCAGCGGGCGCGCATAGACTTTCGCGGGCAAAGACCAGCGCTTGCCCTCAAATTTATCTGTGACTAAAGCGTCCAGATAAACGATCAGCGCCGCGCACAGCACCAGGCCGACCAAGATCAATTTAAATAGTAAGCCCCACAGGGAAACGCCCACCAAGCGGCGTGCGCCGGATTTAGCACGCGACTCAGGCTGCTTCTTGTTCGACTTTTTGGGAGAGTTTTTCTTTGCTTTTGCGCTGGGTTGTGTCATTAAGGCTGGTCAGTTCCGCCGTGAGGAAAAAGTAGTCGGCAATTATAACCAGCAAATGTTAGACTTCGCACCCTATAAAATGAGGGATGTGAAAGGAGTTATCCGTGAGCCAAGCTTTGGTGCAGGCACTGCAAAATTCAGCCTTATACGATCACCCAGTCGATTCGTTCGAGGTCATTGAAACCCATATCTCCTGGGTCATTCTGACCGGTTCTTTTGCTTATAAGATCAAAAAACCCAACAACTTCGGCTTTCTGGATTTTTCCACTCTGGCCAAGCGCGAGCATTTCTGCCATGAAGAACTGCGTCTAAATCGACGCTTGGCACCGGAACTGTACCTTGCTGTCTTGCCAATTTGCGGCAGTGAAAAAGCGCCCCGGTTCGACGGCGATGGCGAAGCTATTGAGTATGCGATTAAGATGGTGCAGTTCCCACAGGATCAATTGCTCGACAAAATGCTGCAACGCGGCGAGCTGACCCAGCAACATATCGATGAAATCGCTGCCATTACTGCCGCATTCCACCAACGCACCGAAAGCGCCGCTGCGGGTACTCAATTCGGATCGCCAGAACAGGTGATGGCACCCGTACAGCAAAATTTTGAGCAAATTCGTGACTTTCTCGAGGCAGAATCTGATCTCGCCCAACTTGGTCAAATTGAAGGCTGGGCACAGGATATGGCGAATATCCTTAATCCAGTTTTTGCGCAACGCAAAGAATCCGGCATGATCAAAGCCTGCCATGGTGATCTACACCTGGGCAATATCACGCTCTTTCAGGGCAAGGTTACCCTGTTCGACTGTATTGAATTTAACGACAGCTTTCGCTGGATTGATGTCATGAGCGAAGTGGCCTTCTTCATGATGGATTTAGAGGATCGCGGCTTACAAAACCTTGCCAATCGTTTCCTCAACGCTTACCTCGAACAAACGGGCGACTACGGTGGTTTGCGCGTATTAAATTTTTACAAATCCTATCGCGCCGTGGTGCGCGCCAAGGTCGCGCTGTTTAACCTCTATAATGAAAATTTGACGGAAGAACAACGTCAACAAATCTTCAGCCAATACCGCAGCTATATACAGTTGGCTGAGCGTTACATGGAAATTCCGAAACGCTACATTTTGTTGATGCACGGCTTTTCCGGCTCGGGAAAAACCACCGTCAGCACTGCGTTGGTCGACAATTTAGGCGCCATTCGCTTGCGTTCGGATGTAGAGCGTAAACGATTGTTCGACGCCGCTGCCAGCAAACCATCCGGCCTTAACGACGGCATCTATAGCCACAGCGCCAGTGAGCAAACCTTTGCGCACCTGGTTAAAATCAGTGAACAAGTTTTGAATTCGGGATACGCCGCGATTGTTGATGCGACCTTCCTACAGCAGACTTACCGTGAGCTTTTCCACCAATTGGCAGAGAACCTCGGCGTGCCATTGCGAATTGTTTCCTGTGAGTTGGACGATACAGAATTACGTGCGCGCATCCAGCAACGCCAAGCCGCCGGCACTGACCCGTCGGATGCCACTATCGAAGTCTACGAGGCCCAGATTGCGAGCGCCGACGCGCTCAGCGAAGAGGAACTAAAACACACCAGCCGAATTAATACAGCGTCACTGGATGATGCCCAACGCTTTATCGAAATGATTCGATCTCATTAAGCATTACAAGGCAGGCTTAAAGTAATAATTGCGTCACCCTCACCTCGGCCCTTTCCGCAGGAAAGGGGCAGGTCGGTTCGTTGGTGTTGCCGGTCGTTCAGGTTTTTAGATTTTTCTGGGCTGGCTTTAACTGCTTTAACTCATAATAGGCCGGAAAATACCGATACAGCAGTTGGGTTAGCTTACTCGCCTTGGAGTGCACCACTAGCCGTTTCCTTTTGCGAGCGCCATTATATACCGCTTCGGCTACTTCATTTGGCGACGCCATAATTTTACTTCTTTCAACCTCAATAATTTGGCCATCACCCGATAACATATGTTTACGTAGGTCGGTTTCAGTTTTACCTGGGCAAGCAATCATCACATGCACACCGTCATTTAACAGTTCCGCTCGCAATGAATTGAATAACCCGTGCAGGGCATGTTTACTGGCGGCGTATCCGCTCAGGCAAATCATCGGCGAATAACCCAATACACTGCTCATGGTAATAATCATTCCCTTGCGTGCAACTAACGAAGCTAACGCCGCCTTGGTGCAGTTGATGGCACCGAAAAAATTCACTTCCATCACGCGGCGAATCACAGCCGTACTGGTTTCCTGAAACAGGCTGTGGTGGCCAATCCCCGCATTATTCACTAACACATCAACACCGCCGAAACGATCCTCGATTTCGCGCATTGCTTGTTGGCAACGCTCTTTATCGACGATATCACAGACAATGCTCATGACTTCAACACCGGAACGCTCAACTTGGTTCTGTAGCGCCAGCAATTGCTCCTGATCCAAATCGATCAGTACCACACGCGCACCCGCCTTGGCAAAACGCCAGGATAGTGCACGACCAATCCCGCCAGTGGCACCAGTAACCACTACTACCTTATATTTAAAGTCATATTCCATCCTGCCCCCTTTTGGAATATTTCGGTATCTTAGATTTTCTCGCCCACCGATAGCGCTGTTTTTTTAAAATACTGAAGAATCAGCGCGCTATTTGATGATAATATTACCGGCTCTTACTTAGCAATAAAAAGTCGCAACAGAAAATTGAGGTTTAATTTATGCCTGCCTACCGCTCAAAAACATCCACCGCCGGACGCAATATGGCTGGCGCCCGTGCACTTTGGCGCGCAACCGGCATGAAAGATGCGGATTTTCATAAACCTATCGTCGCCATTGCCAATTCCTTTACCCAATTTGTACCCGGCCACGTACATCTTAAGGACATGGGACAATTGGTTGCCAGAGAAATCGAAAAAGCCGGCGGCGTGGCGAAAGAGTTTAACACGATTGCCGTCGATGACGGCATTGCCATGGGTCATGATGGTATGCTCTATAGCCTGCCCAGCCGTGACATTATTGCGGACTCGGTGGAATATATGGTTAACGCCCACTGCGCCGATGCCCTGATCTGTATTTCCAACTGCGACAAGATCACCCCGGGAATGTTAATGGCGGCTATGCGTTTGAATGTGCCTGCCATATTTGTCTCGGGCGGCCCGATGGAGGCTGGCAAAACCAAGTTAGCTGAACACAAAATTGATCTGATCGACGCCATGGTGATGGCAGTTGACGATCAGGCTTCCGATGAGGATGTTGCTGAAATCGAGCGCAGCGCCTGCCCTACCTGCGGCTCCTGCTCAGGCATGTTTACCGCCAACAGCATGAACTGTCTTACCGAAGCTCTGGGCTTGTCGCTACCCGGCAACGGCACCGTGGTTGCCACGCACGCCGATCGTAAACGTCTATTCGAAGAAGCCGGTCATCGTATTGTGGAACTGTGCCAACGCTATTATGAACAGGATGACGAGTCCGTGCTGCCGCGCTCGATTGGCAACTTTAAGGCATTCCAAAATGCGATGACTCTGGATATCACCATGGGTGGTTCCACCAATACTATTTTGCACCTGCTGGCAATCGCCCAAGAGGCTGAGCTGGATTTCACCATGAAAGATATCGATGCGCTATCGCGCAAGATTCCACAGCTTTGCAAGGTCGCCCCCAATACGCCCAATTATCACATTGAAGACGTACATCGCGCCGGTGGCATTATGGGGATTCTCGGTGAATTGGATCGCGCCGGATTACTTCACTCCGAGTTACCGACTGTACACAGCAAAACGATGAAAGCAGGACTGGATGAGTGGGACATAATGCGCAACCCCTCCACCGAAGTAGAAAAATTCTATAGCGCAGGCCCAGCGGGTATTCCCTCCCAGGTTGCCTTTAGTCAAGCCACCCGCTGGCCGAGTCTGGACAATGATCGCGCCAAAGGCTGTATTCGCTCACTCGAAAATGCCTACAGTCTGGACGGTGGGCTCGCGGTACTTTACGGCAATATCGCCGAAGATGGCTGCGTGGTGAAAACCGCCGGAGTCGACAGTTCTATTCTAGTCTTTGAAGGCCCCGCCCATGTGGTGGAAAGCCAGGATGAAGCAGTCGATAATATACTCAAAGATAAGGTGAAAGCAGGCGACGTCGTCGTCGTTCGCTACGAAGGTCCACGTGGCGGCCCGGGCATGCAGGAAATGCTCTACCCCACATCCTACATTAAATCGAAAGGACTCGGCAAAGCCTGTGCGCTGCTCACCGACGGCCGTTTTTCCGGTGGCACATCGGGACTTTCCATCGGCCACGTTTCCCCCGAAGCGGGCGCTGGCGGCGCAATCGGACTGATCCGCAATGGCGATCGTATTAAAATCGATATCCCAAATCGCACCATTAATGTATTAATCAGCGATGAAGAATTGGAGACACGTCGAGCACAACAGGATCAAAAAGGCTGGAAACCGGAAAAAGCACGGCCACGTAAAGTATCCGGCGCACTGAAAGCCTATGCACTGTTAGCCACCAGTGCAGATAAAGGAGCGGTTAGGGATTTGTCGAAGTTGGATTAGCCCCGAGTTTTTCTCGTCGTACAATTAAGTTCAGAGTCACCTTTGGCTCTGAACTTACCGCATTATCGCAATTTATTTTTTGACCAACGCCACGCTTTTGCGGTGTGAAAACTCCTATCGTTATAGTTGAATAGGCAAGCATAACAAGATACCACTTAATGAGCGTTTACCCATATCTTAAAACCCGCTATCACTCCCTCAACATCCAATTTCGTATTTATCAAAAGCACAGTTACAATGCTGCTCAACTTTTAAATATAACGGCTCAGCATGCGAATACCCAATCTTGACTCATTGACGACTAAACAGGTTTGTCTAATCGGATCGCTGCTAAGCTTAATCGCTTCCATTCTGATTATTCTACAAAGCGACGTGCTGAGCTACGACTCCCTGTTATACCTTGAAACAGCACGCACCTACCTGAATTCAGGTCTGGAAGCAGCAGTGGCGGTCTACCCCTGGCCGTTCCTATCGGTAATAATTGCCACATTACATCAGGTCACGGGACTCTCGTTACCTGTGTCAGGGCATTTATTGATTACGCTGCTTTATGCAGCAATAACCTGTTGTTTTATCCTGCTGGTAAGTAACTTAGGCGGCAACACACGTACTCAGCTTATTGCTGCCATTCTAATTTTGATATTCCCCACTTTTAATGACTATCGCGACTATATTATTCGCGACCCCGGTTATTGGTTTTGTGTTCTGTTGTCCTTGCATCAACTATTACGCTTTGCACGCCAACGAAGTTTTAATGCCGCACTGGGGTGGGTATTATCCATCGCTTTGGCGGTCACTTTCAGGACGGAAGCGCTATTTATAGCAGCGTTCGCCCCACTCGCATTATTACTGCCGCAGGGTTCGCCGATGCGGGAAAGATTACAGCGGACGGGTTTAATTTATTGCCTGCTGTTGGTTGTCTCCACTGTCGTACTCGCCGGTTTATTAACCATAACTTCCGTGTCAGCAGACAAGTTTCGTCTGTTTTTGGAGGTAGTTAATTTACCTCAGTTTTTTGGCCAAATCTCTGACAAACTGGCAACCACCATTGATCAGCTTTCCGCAACACAACCTAACATCTATACGGCGGACGATATGGAGGCGATTTACCTGTCTGGGCTAATGGGCTTACTGATAATAACCATGTTGCATGCCCTGACGACACCCTACCTTGCTCTGTATATTTGGCAGCGCAGGAGCTATTGGGTAACCCTCTGTAGTTCTCAAACCACGCTTATCGCCGCTTATTTAGTTTGCATCACTGCTTATCTTTGCCTTTTTATTTATAAAGAGCAGTTCGTCACTGACCGCTTCTTTTTACTTTTTGTCTTGATTTTTATGCTGCCATTGTCCTTTACCATTGAGTCACTGCTGTTTCGCCAACCAGCAGACCCATTCGCTTGGCGAAAAATACTAGTAGGTGCACTGCTGCTGTATCAGCTTTTAGATAGTAGCGTCAGTACTGGCACCTCCAAAGCCTACATTGCCTCAGCGGCACAATGGATTAATGACAATAACCCAGCAGGTGCGCAGGTCATTTCAGACCAGGAACACATAGGTTATTTCGCGGGTAAAAGTCTCGGTAAGTCTTTTAAGTTCAACGCCTTAGAAATGGTGGAATCTCAACGACTTGAAGCAGGCGATATTGTTGCTTTACGTATCAGGCATAGACAAAAAGACCGAATGGCCCGAGTAAATAAATTACAACACGATGACATACTCAGGCCGCTAAAAACTTTCGCCAATCAACAACAAGACCAACTAGTAATCTTTACGTTCAACCCTAAAGCAGCAAACTAAGAACTTGACATTTTAGTATGTATCTCAGACAGTAAGCGTTATCAATTATATTGTTTGTTCAAGCACGAATGGTTCATTGGCAAAAATTAAGCTCACAACAGGCTTCATCGATTAATACTGAGGCTACCAAGCGATGAGCGACCACAAAATGTATGATTTTGTCGCTGGCGATATCGTGCGTTACAAAGAAAAAACCTTTCAGGTCCACGAGAACCTGGGCATGTCCGGGTTGGTGGCTGAATTCCCTTCACCCGAGGTGATGCTGGTAGTGGTCACTTGGGATGACGACTATGTTAAAACTGGCAATGAACCATTAGCTGACACCAGTTCCTGCGGCAGTTGCGCCAGCACCGACTGTAGCTCATCACCTTTAGCTCCAGCCAAAGCTGACCCTCAAGAGCCTGTACCCATACGCTTGCTCGACTCCAGCCCGCCAACAAAAAAATAAGCTTCTACTCTTTCATGTCCGGCAAAGAATGTGCAATACCTTTATGGCAATCGATACAGGTTTGACCCTGCTCAAAGCCATCAATGTGCTGTTTCACCGCCCGTCGACCCTGCTCCATGTAGTCCATGGATTCGTAATCATGGCAGTTGCGACACTCCCTAGAATCGGTTTGCTTCATCTTGTCCCAGACGTGCTGTGCCAGCATCAGTCGTTTCGCTTCAAATTTCTCCGGCGTATTGATGCTCCCTAGCGCCTTATGAAATAGCTCATTGGACGCTCTGATTTTGCAAGTCACTTTACGATGCCAATTGACACAAGTTTCAAGAGAGCTAAGTAGATTTTAAATTTCAGCATTTAAAATCGGATAATAGATATGCGGTTGTGCGTGAATCTTGAGTCATACCGTGATAATAATCATTTCATGAAATCTAAGACCAACCGACTCGATCGTTTTATTAGCCAGAATAGTGTTTTTTCACTTGCAGATACACGTCTTCTAATTGCCCAAAAACGGATTCTTTTGGATGGCCATGTGGCGCATTCAATCCAACAAAAAGTGACGGAATTCACTCATGTCGTATTGGATGGCCACTGCTTAAAAAATAACAATCCCGTTTATATCATGCTGAATAAACCCCAGGGGGTTGTTAGCGCAACTAAAGACCTTAAACACGCTACCGTGTTGGACCTTATTCAGCATCCTCAGAAGAACGAACTGCACATTGCTGGACGCCTAGACTTTAATACCACGGGGCTGGTGTTATTGACCAACGATGGGGCATGGTCGCGCAAGATAAGTTTGCCCGAGTCTAAGCTCACAAAGACCTATGAGGTTACCTTGTCTCAACCATTAAGTGATGAGTATATTGCTGCATTTCGAGAGGGTATCTATTTTGGTTATGAAAACATTACAACTCAACCCGCATGTTTAGAGATACTCTCCGAGTACACTGCCAGGCTCTCACTGATTGAAGGCAAGTATCATCAAGTTAAACGAATGTTTGGTTTTTTTCAAAACGAAGTGTTGGCACTTCATCGAGTTTCTGTCGGGCATATTTCTTTAGCGGGGCTTGGGGTGGGGCACAGTAGGCTGCTGACAACAAAGGAGTCGATGATACTCACTGAATAGCAAAAAGGGACGCATTTATTTTAAAAGACAACCCACCGGATAATTATATGAAAAAAGTTGCGCCCAGAATGGCCCTGACTTAAGCTCATTCAGCTACAAAATCCCTTCTCCTTGGGGAGCACAAGGGCAGAATAAAAGGTTAGGATGAGAGGGTGGATTAAAGGCTCTGCACAGGACTACTCCACCCTCACCCCAACCCTTAATCTCATATCTATAGAAGAGACAATCCATGTCTAAAATAACACTAGCAACTTATCTACTAGCCAACCTCTTCGCCATATTGATACCTATTTCGGCATCAGCAAAAACCGACCCAATGCCAGATTTTATTGCAGGTAAAACCTTTACCGCAGTGGCAATACAATACGATCAACAACACTGGCACGCCGACTTCAGCTTTGCCAATAAGGTAGACCCTAAAAAGCCAAGCAAAATGGTGATGTATACCGTCGCCTGCGAAGCAGACCTGTTTGCGGTAGCGGTAAAGGCCGATTCAGTGTTATTCAAAACGCGCATTACCAAAGGCAAAAATATTTGCACTGACAACAGCTATGTTAAGGTCACATACAACCAGGGCTTAATGATGCCCACGCTCAGCTATTCCAACCTATACATTATGCAGCCCGTAGTTTCACAGGGAATACTTCAGCTTAAAGATAACCCCAACCAAGAAACAGATGTACCGGCACTGCTGCAATTTACCCAACAATATCTTGGCACCGAAGCTACCGTATTAGGTAGCTGGGTATTAGCAAAAGGCTTAAATTCACACCTACTTCCCAAATGCCACGAGAAAATGCCTCGCGACGAGCAGAATCAAGCATGGCTACCCCAAGATGCCCGTGGCACACTCACCATTTGGGGAGTCCCTAGCGAAAGCGGTGGCAAGCTATTTGCCGTATATATCACCGGCGCAGAAGATGTCACATACAAGCCAATATTAAAATGGACAGAACTAAAACACTTTTCTGGTGCCACCTTCGCCGCCGCTCAAGGAATTGATTTATATGGGGTCCAAGAGATAAATAGCTATGTCTACCTCTATCAAAAGAAAAACAAAAAAATAAATGGACAAGACATATTGAGAATAGTCCCGAAAGGAAGCAGTTCAGAGTTTGCGGGCGAAACATTTATACGCTGCCCGTTAGAGCATAGCTAAAAAGTATCTGTTTATGTATTTGGCGTAAATTCACTAACCTGTTTATTAAATATCGTTACGACCAAAAAAAGCGACCTCCACTGAACAAACCACACTTCGGTTGCTGTTTATAAGGGTGTTATGTATCGGGATTGGTAGGAGATAGATTTATGAAGCCAAGGCTTGCCATTGCGCTGTGCGCATTGGGCATTTTAGTTGTGTCATCTGCGGGATGCGCAACTCGCAAGATAGCCTCTCAGTGTCGATATGTCGATGACGATGGCCTCGTCCGTTATTCGGAGTTTTGTTCACCAAGAAAGCCAGGCGAATATATTGTTTCGCTCGGCCTTAGCACCGACACTAAGATAATCAATGAAATCTACGGGCGCTTCGCGATTCAAACGATACGTGAAGTAAAGGCACCGCCGGAGTACGGTAAACAATACGTTCGTCGCTTTCTAATCGTGATTACTGAAGATCCTGGCCCAGAGGCAATATTCGAGATTGCGGCTAATGCAAACGGCTGGATTCGACCATACGTAAATATCACGCCAAATCGAATAAGCTCCATCAATGATATTGAAAACCCCGTTAGATGAGCACCAAGTTTAGAGAGCCAGGTTTTTCTGCAGTCTCATTAACCTTGTATTACAGCTCAGGAGTTCACTTTATGTATGTTCCAAAGTTCAATGAAGAAAATGATATTCCGACTTTGCATTCACTAATAGAGTTGAGCGCGCTAGGATGACGCTAGCTTGCGCCTTCCGGCCTAAAGGACAAGGCTCAGGAGTGGCCGCACATTATTGCGAATAACCCAATCAAAATCCGCCACCGTACGAAATGTTGCTGGGTGATACGGCTATGGACTCACTACGAGCAGGCAGAGCAACGGTCATAGCCAAACTTCACAAATCTAATCCAGCTCTAGTTTCTCTTCAACGCACTGATACACGAAGCCGCAGGGCACCTCCAACCCTCTGGCGATTTCCTTGATTACTTCCAATTCTTTCGCTGAGGTATCGCCTTCCGCTTTTGCGACGATGCACAGATCACGCAGGACTTGCATACGCTGCGTCATACTCGCTTGCGCTCGGGTTGCATCAATTCGATTTGGCAGTTCTCGTTTGATTTTGTCAATGTTTAGGTTATCGACATCAAAAGCTTCACCGAAAAATCTCTTCAACACCTTCATTTCTTCCTGACTGATACCAGCCTGTGCATCCGCCACTAACACTGCACCTGCAAATAATAAGCGGCGCATGGTTTCGGCGGTATCGGTACGCGCCTCAATATAATTGGGTTCCATCAGGCTCATAATTGCCTGCACTTTGATTTCCAAGTCGGTCTTCGCTTGCTGGCCACTGCGCAGCATGCCACAGTCATCAAACAACTTGAGTGCTTTCACCCGTAGCGGGCTGAAAGGGTGCGTTGAAAACCAATCCTGCATCGGCGCACCTTGCCCCGGTTCGGCGTCCGCGGCCATCATATCGTCCAACTGCCGCAGAAAATCATCAAGACTGAATTGCACCACGTTACTACTGGTCAGGCCCGAGGCTAATTTAAATAGCGCACGCGCTATGCTATCGAGATCGCCGGAACAGAAAGCCCCCGCCCGATCCGCTGAAATTTCTGCATAACGCGACCAGGCGAACAGTTCCAATGCCAAACTGGCACTGGGGCGATCTTTGCCCTGGAGGATATAGCCAATCGGCACATCATGGTGACGATAGACGTGATGACCTAATTCATGCCCTACCACAAACAATAACTCTTTCTCGGCAAACGCCTCTAACAGGCTTGAAGAAAACATAATAAATAAACGGCCTTCCTCTGGCTTGAAACAGGCAGCGTTAAACTGAGGACTCGAGTAGGCATACAGCTCGACCGGTATCTGCAGGCCAAGTTTCTCGACACACTGATCGACCATTCGGTGCAGTCCGCTGGCCATTTGTGCGCTCAAGCGTACCGAGGTAGAGAGCAAATGACGGCGCGTACCCATGGGCCCCTTTTCTTCGTGCCGATCCAGCTGTTCTTTGATCCGCTTGACCTCTGGCGTTTCCAACAGCTTTTGATAAAGTTTTAGATCGTTATCGCATCGAATAATTTTTGCGTTCATGGTTTTCTCCGCTACTGCTTAGGAATTCTTGAATAGTCTTTGCACAAACCGAGGTACTTCTATTCCAGCCATGCCGTAAATGTGCTCATTAAACTCAGACTTAATCGCCGAGGGCTCGAGATTGATTTCAACTGTGCGCGCACCTGCCCGCAAGGCTTCGTTCACAAAGCCAGCGGCCGGATAAACATGGCCGGATGTACCGATAGCGATGAACAGATCGCACTGGGCTAACGCCTGGTAGATGCGCTCCATTTCTAACGGCATTTCGCCAAACTATACGATATGCGGCCGCAGCCGTCCGGGTCGACCGCAACAAGTACAGCAATCATTCGGCGTTAAATCTTCAGTTATCGGGTAACATCGATTAGTTGCGCTACAACGCATTTTCAACAGTTCGCCATGCATATGGATCAAGCGCTGCGAACCCGCTCTTTCATGCAGGTTATCGACGTTCTGGGTGACCAGCAGTAAATCTCCGGTGAAGTCACGCTCTAACTCAGCCAAGGCAGTATGGGCTGGGTTGGGCTTAACATCGCCCGATAAGAGTTGGCGTCTGCGCAAGTTGTAAAAGCGATGGACTAACTCGGGATCAGTAGCGAAGCCCTGCGGCGAGGCCACCTGTTCTACTCGATGATTTTCCCACAGACCGTTGCTATCACGAAAAGTTTGAATGCCGGATTCGGCAGAAATCCCCGCGCCGGTTAGAATCACAATAGAGCGGTAATCCGACACGGTTTAAAGCTGGGTGAAGCTTAAACGGAACGATCTGAGTGAGACTGAAAAGCCTCACTAACATCAATAACCATCACAGATATGACGACCGTCCAGATCCTTCTCGCTAGTGGGATAATTCATTTTTGGCATCATACCCTGCGCCATTTCACCGCACTCGCGGGCAGCTTTGATATTTTTATCCTGCGACATTTCCATACCGAATTTAATGGCTGTGCTTTGCGCTTCGCTGCGCTTATTCGCTTGACACAGCTTCTTAATTTCTGACTCCATTGCCTGCGCTTTTTGTCCTAATGCCATCAACGCCTGCTGATCAACCTTGGCGAAACAAGCCTGCATTTGCTGCGCTTGCTGCATCATCTGCATCATTTGTTCCTGGCTCATACCCGGTTGCTGTGCCTGCACCCCGAGTGCGATTAATAGTAGAGCTATAATAACCGCCATATGCGTTTTCATTTGAATGATTCCTTTTTCAAAATTCAATACGGTAGTGGAACTGGCAAGATTACCCCGCCACATCGGCTTCTGCAAGTTGCTTAAGGTTCTCCAGACCAGCCTCATAATCAGGCCCAACCATCGCATCCATCATCAAACCAAATATTCTTCCCAGCAGGTCCCAACCATGCGCCATATCCAATGACCATACTACTCGGGTAGCGGACTCGACTTCGGTTAAATCCCAACTAGCCTCACTTTGACCCTGTGCACCAAAATCCAGTGCCACTTTGATATGGCGATAGGGCTTGGATTCCACAATCTCCTGGGAACCACTTCCTACTTCACGATGCTCACTTTCCCAATGCATCTTGCTACCAACACCAGCAGCTGTGCCGGAATATTCGTACTTAGCCTCAGGATCACGCTTAAACCAGGGCGACCATTGGTTGAATTTTCGGTAATCGTTGATATAGCCGAAAACAACCTGTGGCGGTGCTTGTATAAGCGCCTCTCGTTCAACATGCGTAGTCGCGGGCAAAAACAGTCCGACAATCACAATCAACAGAATAATTCCAATTAGATATTTAAGAAATTTCATTCATGCTTCTCCGTCGTTGCAAAGCAGCGGATATATTTATCTCAACCTATCCAGCACCACAAAACTATATTCGTAAGGATTATCGCCCTCTGGGTCAAAATCCTCTCGCCCCACTTCCTGCCATTCACTGCGATCAAATTTCGGGAAATAGGTATCACCTCTGACATGTGCATGTACTTCGGTGAGATAGATTCGATCCACAAAAGGCAAACAGAGTTCGTATATCTGTGCACCCCCCATCACAATAGCCTCGGAAGAGCCATCAATTAAGGCGATATTTTCAGCTAATTCTAGGGCTTCTTCGACTGAGGAAACAACACTGCAACCCTCAAAATCGGCCCCTGCGTCGGTGCTGATCACAATATTCGTTCTACCCGGTAATGGTTTGCCGATGGATTGGTGGGTTTTACGCCCCAGAATCACCGGCTTACCCATGGTAATTGCCTTAAAATATCTAAGGTCGTTGGAAAGATGCCAGGGTAAATTATTATTAATGCCGATGACGCGGTTTTCCGCCATAGCGACGATTAGTGCCAATCTCACAGATCTATAGCCTCTTCAATACTGACGTGCCTCACAGCACAGGGAATAAAAACTCAAATTAGGAATGACAGAAGAATAACGGATTGTGGGGGGCTCGTCATCCGCAGTAAAAAAATCGCCTAACGAGTAAGCGTCTGTTGAAGACGTTGAAGTTCGCCAATTGCCTGATCGTGACGGCGCGCTAAAATGAGCTGCGCAGCCATCGCCCCTAACAGCGCCAAGAACATATCCCATTGGGTGTCCCAACCGTCTCCCTGAGTACCCAGGAAATCCACCGCAGCTTTTTCAGCGCCTATTGCCGTCCACCATTCGAGCATTTCATAGAAGGCGCTAAAGGCTAAACAAATGGAGGTGACGATATAGAATAGCCATTTCCCCACCACCAAGGGAGAACGCCTTAGCAGGATTTCACGCGCCAAAATCGCCGGGATAAAACCCTGTGCAATATGGCCGATGCGATCATAATGATTGCGCGAGAAATCGAACCAATCCTGCAACCAAAATCCCAAAGGCACCCGCGCATAGGTGTAGTGCGCGCCGACTATTAGAATCAGGGCATGAATAAATAGCAGACGATACAGCAACGGTGTTAACGGAAAACGTTGGAAGGTGAGCAACACTAACGGCATGCCCAATAACACGGGCAACGTTTCCAGAAACCAGGTAAAACCATCGTAGGGATGAATCAGCGATAGCGCCAGTGCCACCAGCAAACTCACCAACAACAGCCACCGTTCAGATAACGAAATCATAGGATTACGCACCCAGCGCTACGCCAATTGATGATTGATCACCTCTTCCATGCTCGCCAAAATGCTCTTGCGTTCACCAGAAAGCTGTCGCTGAAAATCTTTTCCCTCGACAAATTCCAGACCGGTATAGCACTCTCCTTTGACTTGGCGAACATGGCGTACCAAAGCATGGATATTTGAAATGCGTTCGTTGGCGGATTGAATGGTCAACCGTAACCGATCACCCTCTTTATAGCTTTGCTCACAACAAAGCAATGCGCCGTTACGGTTGAAGTTGATCAGCGCGGCTTCCCGACGCACGCCAAATTGACCTAGCCCAATCCAGCGCTGCACCAAAGCGGTGTACTTTAGCGTTCGATAACGCTTGTAATTACGCCGATTTTCTTTTCTCGAAACGCTCATGATGAGTGATCCATTTGCTGCAAAGGATGGCTTCGCTGAAGCGATCTTTAGTATAGCCTAAAAGGTACAGTAGACCATTACACTGCCACGGGCGCTTTAATCGCCGGATATGGGTCATAACCCATTACCTCGAAATCTTCAAAGCGGTAATCAAATAATGATGCGGGTTTTCGTTTAATCGTTAACTGCGGAAGTGGCCGCGGTTCTCGTCTTAACTGTTCAAAGACAATAGCATCGGTCAGGTGGTTGTTATACAGATGGCAATCACCAAAGGTATGTACGAATTCGCCCAATTCCAGATCAGCCTGTTGCGCCAACATATGGGTCAACAGGGCATAGGAGGCAATGTTGAAGGGTACGCCCAAAAATAAATCCGCCGAACGCTGGTAGAGCTGACAGGATAACTTCCCCTTCGCCACATAGAATTGAAACAGTGAATGACAGGGCGGTAGCGCCATTTCATCGGCAACTCCCGGATTATAGGCCACGACCATAATGCGGCGACTATCCGGATTGGTTTTTAGCAAATGCAGCACGTTGCTAATTTGATCAACGGTGCTGCCATCAGGTCTTTTCCAGGAACGCCACTGCTCACCATAAACTGGCCCTAAGTCGCCGTTCTCATCAGCCCATTCGTCCCAAATCGACACACCATTGTCTTGCAGATATTTGATGTTGGTATCGCCCTGCAGGAACCATAGCAACTCATAAATAATGGAGCGCAGGTGGCATTTTTTAGTGGTCACGAGAGGAAAGCCCTGCGCCAAATCGAACCGAATCTGACGACCAAATACTGATCTTGTTCCCGTGCCGGTGCGGTCTTCTTTATCAGTTCCGTTGTCCAGCACATCCTGCATTAAATCTAGATACTGTTTCATGGTGATTTTCTAAATAAGATGGTTAACGTCAACAATGTTCATTTATTTTCCTTTCAGCGGATAGTGCTTGCGACCAAACTGTATAAAAAATAATCCAACCAAAATCATTGGCAGCGTTAACAGCTGGCCCATGGTCAGCCAGCCAAAAGCGAGGAAGCCGATATGCGAATCGGGCTGACGGAAAAACTCCACGGCAAAGCGGGCAACGCCATAGCCTATCAAAAATAAACCGGACACTTGCATGCGTGGCCGAGGCTTTGCGGAAAACCACCACAAAACCACAAATAAAACCACACCTTCCAGTGCAAACTGATAGAGCTGCGATGGATGGCGCGGCAGATTACCTGCGTTGGGGAAAACCATAGCCCAAGGTACATCCGAGACCCGCCCCCAGAGTTCACCACCGATAAAGTTGCCGATACGCCCAGCGCCTAGTCCAATGGGTACCATCGGCGCAATAAAGTCAGTTAGGACAAAACTGTTTATCCCCAACTTCCGGCCATAAATAAAGAGTGCTGCAACCACACCAAGTAAACCGCCATGAAACGACATGCCGCCTTCCCAGATATAAAACAGCCACAACGGTTTTTGCAAAAAATAATCAAAATGATAGAACAGCACATAACCGAAACGACCACCGATTACCACGCCCAGTGCACCATAAAAAATGAGGTCCGAAATTTGCTCTTGATTGAGCGGTGACCCATCTTGTTTTGAGCGTAGGCGCGCTAACCACCAGGCCGCCGCGAAGCCGATTAAATACATGAGCCCGTACCAATGCACCTTTAACGGCCCGACCGAAAGTGCGACAGGATCTATGCTTGGGTAAGTTAACACAGCTTTCAACTCTCCGTTATAGAATAAATTTAATGCCAACAGCTACCAGCACCAGCGCAAAAGCCTGCTTTAACTGACGCGCCGGCAAACGATGTGCGAGTTTTGCGCCAATTCGGGCAAAGGGAACGCTGGTAATGGCAATCGCTGCCACCGCTGGCAGATAAATATATCCAGCGCTATAGGGTGGTAATACCGAGATACCCCAACCTTCGTACATATTCGCTAAGGTCCCCATCAGCGCGATTGGCAGGCCACAGGCCGCCGCCAATGCCACCGCACTTTGCATCCGCAAATTACACCAAGTAAAAAAGGGCACGCTCAGCGTGCCTCCGCCAATACCCAATAGCGCAGAAAACCAACCAATGCCGATACCGGCAATTGATAAGCCTGGCTTACCCGGCATGGAACGGCCCCTATCTGGCGCGATATTAAAACCAATAATCAGTGCCACAACCAGTAAAAAAACACCAAAAATCATCTGTAATACTGCACCATCCAGGCTAATCGCAGTTTGCACGCCCAACCAGGATCCCAATAGTATACCCAGGGCAATCCAGGTAAATAGTTCCCAGCGAATGGCCTGCTTTTGGTGATGCGCGTAAATCGAGGACAGCGAGGTTAACACAATGGTCGCGAGCGAAGAGGCGATCGCCATGTGCATGATCAGCTCAGCGCTGATACCCTGCGACTGAAAGGCAATTACCAAGGCGGGGACTATAATAATCCCTCCACCGAGTCCGAATAGCCCGGCGATGGTGCCAGCAGCGGCGCCTAAAGCGAGATAAGTTAGCAAGATTGTCATTGCGCCGCGTCGTCAGACCTACATTAATGAATTCGGGTATCGATGGTCTCTATTCCGATTTCAGATAATGCCTTATCCAAACAAGTTTGAATCACGTCGGCACTATCTATTTGCAACACTTCATCCAACAACTCTTGCGCATGTTTCATGGTTACCGAACGAATCGCGGCCTTCACCCGCAAAATATTGGAAGCACTCATTGAGAGCTCATCGTAGCCCATTGCTAACAGCAAGATCGCGCCGGCAGGATCTCCGGCCAGCTCTCCGCATATGCTCACGGTCTTATTCTCGAGGTGGGCGTGATTCACTACTGAACGTAGCGCCTTTAGCACTGCAGGGTGGAAAGAATGATAAAGGTCGGCGACATTACTATTATTGCGGTCAACTGCTAATAAATACTGGGTCAAATCGTTACTACCGACGGAAAGAAAATCAACCCGTTGGGCAAGCTCGCGGGCCTGATAAACCGCCGCAGGCACCTCAACCATAACACCAATCGATGGCATGATCACATCAAAACCTTCTTCACGAACTTCGTAATAGGCCTGGTGTATATGATGCAGTGCTTCCTCTACTTCCGTCACATTAGAAATCATCGGTAACATAATACGTAGATTATCCAGTCCGGCACTTGCTTCCAACATAGCACGGACTTGTACTAAAAAAATCTCAGGATGATCCAAGGTAATACGAATACCGCGCCAGCCGAGGAAAGGATTTTCCTCTTTGATAGGGAAATAGGGTAGCTGCTTATCTCCGCCCACATCGAGGGTTCGCATGGTCACCGGATACGGGGCAAAGGCTTCCAGTTGGCCACGATAAAATTCACGCTGCTGTTTCTCACTCGGGAATCGGTCCGTCATCATAAAGGGGACTTCAGTGCGATATAGCCCTACCCCCTCCGCGCCGCGTTCTAATGAGCGCGCCACGTCAGAGAGCAAACCCGTATTCACACGCAAGGGTATGCGGTGTTTGTCTAAAGTTTCCGCCGGTAGATCCGCCAGCACTTCCAGGCCGCGCTCCATTGCTTTTTCTTCACGAATTACCGCATCAAAATGCTGCCGTAATTGTGGCGGTGGATTGGGGAATACCTTGCCCTGGTAGCCATCGACAATCAGTTCGATACCGTCCATTTGTTTATAGGGGATATCAATCCCCACGACTGTTGGCACTTCCATAGCACGCGCTAGAATGGCAATATGTGAATTTCTGGACCCACGCAACGTCACCAAACCAGCCAGTTTTCCCTTTGGTACAGCTCCTAAGTCAGCCGGCGTTAGTTCTTCGCCAATCAAAATAGTATGCTCTGGAAATTCACGTTTCTCGCGCTGCTTTTCCTGCAGGTAAGAAAGTATTCGGCGGCCAAGATCACGAATATCCGAGGCGCGTTCACGCAAATAAGGGTCTTCCATTAAATTAAAAGCCCGTACATGCGTATCGATCACATCTCGTAAAGCGCCTTGTGCCCACTGACCCTGCTTGATCAGAACCACCACCTCTCCCGCCAGCGCGTTATCATCCAGAATTTTCATATAAACATCAAAAAGTGCACGCTCTTCAACACCCAAATTAGAGGATAGCTTAATGCTCACTGCACGGATATCGCGCTTCACGTTACGTACAGCCTTGCTTAACAAGGCCAGCTCTTCTTCGATATTTTCGACACTCTTGTCGGGAACAGCATCCAAATCCGCCAATGGATAGATCACGACCACCTCCCCAACAGCCACGCCAGGAGCGCCAGCACCGCCTTCGAAGGTGACATAGCGTTTTTTACCTGTTTGCTGAGTAAGGCGCATCGCACCAGTCGCATTGGCATGGGCTAATACCACAGCCAACTGGGATGCCAACGTGACTAAGAAAGATTCCGTTTGTTCGTCAAACTGATGCGCCTTCTTATCCTGCACAATAAGCACGCCCAGGACATTTCTATGGTGGATAACAGGCACGCCCAAAAACGAATGGAATTTTTCCTCACCCGTTTCTGGGAAGTACTGGTAATTAGGATGTAGAGATGCTTCATCTAAATTCAAGGGCTCTGCCCGAGTACCCACAAGTCCTACTAGGCCTTCAGACATTTTAAGCCGTACTTTACCCACAGACTCTTGATTCAGACCACGCGCAGCGCGCAACACAAAATGGGTGTGGCTGGAGGAAAGCTGATAAATGGCGCAGGCGCTAGAACCAAGAGCTTGTTGCACTCTATCGACAACAATCTCCATTGCGGATCGCAGATCCGTCGCTGAATTAACTTCCTGTACGATGCTGCGCAGGGTATCTAGCATTGACGCTCCTCAGCCTAGTTTACTTGCTTATGCCCGGCCATCAGGACACTGGGGGCTAACTCCATCAGCGCACGCCGGTAGACATCACGTTTAAAAATCACTACTTGACTCACAGGATACCAATAGCTGACCCAACGCCAATGATCAAATTCTGGGCTATTGGTGAGGTCGAAGCTCACTTTGTCATCCTGACAAAGCATCTGGAGTAAAAACCATTTTTGTTTTTGACCGACACAGAGAGTGCCGCTGTTAGGTCGCATAAGACGCTTAGGTAGTCTATACCTTAACCAACCCTGAGTCCGGGCAAGCACTTTCACATCCGCTTCAACTAGCCCGACTTCCTCTTGCAACTCGCGGTATAGTGCTTCCTCTGGGGCTTCATCTGGTTTGATGCCACCCTGTGGAAACTGCCATGCATTCTGTCCAATACGGCGCGCCCAAAGCACTTGTCCCCTAGTGTTGACCAATACAATGCCAACGTTGGGACGAAATCCGTCCGAATCAATCACGGTAAAATCCTGTTTATAGCAATGCTAAAATACCGAATGTACCCTCTTAGTTTGTGCGCTGTCGCATTTGACATGGCCAGTTTAGACCGGGCATGCAAGTATTAATATGCTGAGATTTCTCTATCGGCTCTACGCTAACAGCCTATATCGAACGCCACCTCAATCGAGGTTCCTGCGAGATAAATATTCGGTTCCAACCGCTAACACTAACATAAACCCGCTATAATGTGAGCACAATCTTTACCTGAACATGAGGAATATCAATGGCGTTGGCTATCTTTGACCTGGACAACACACTCATCGCTGGCGACAGCGATCACGCCTGGGGAGAGTTTCTGGTTGAAAAAGGCGTCGTCGATCCAGCTGAATATCAGCAAAAAAATGACTACTTCTATCAACAGTATCAACAAGGGCAAATGGATATTTATGAATATATCAATTTTGCCTTCTCGCCGTTAGCGGCAAATGATATCGACCAGCTGAACCAATGGCATCAAGAATTCATGCGCGAAAAAATACAGCCGCTGTTTCTGCCGCTTAGTACCGCCTTGCTCGAACGCCACAGAAACCAAGGTGATTATTTGCTGATTATCACCTCTACCAATAGTTTTATTACCGCCCCAATTTGCAAACTGTTGGGCGTGGATGACTTTATCGCTACCGAACCCGAAATGGAAAACGGTCAATACACTGGAAAATTACAGGGTATTCCCTCCTACCGCGAGGGTAAAATTACTCGGCTCAATGCTTGGCTGAAAGACAACAATATGTCTCTTGAAAATAGCTATGGTTACAGCGATTCAATTAACGATATGCCGTTACTTGAACATGTAGATAACCCTATAGTCGTTGATGGCGACCCAGAGCTGATTGCCGAAGCGCAACGGCGCGGCTGGCCCTGTATCAGTTTGCGCGAGTAAGAGTATGCGACCGCACACTCGCCAACCTTTTAATGGCGCCCTTTGCTTAATACTGCTTTTAAGCATGATTACAGTGCCAAACATCTTTGCTGATGAGCAAGAACTATGGGTAGGTCGGTTTTCCTCAGGGAGCAAAGCGGAAATATTTAGCGATTGGCAGCCTTATCTATTTGAAACTATCTCTGAGCATACAAATTATCACTTGGTTTTAGACCAAGACATCAATGTTATTAAGGCCACCAGCAGGGCTGCCGCATCAGGCCTTATTCGACCACTGGATATCGATCTCTCGAAATATCCTCTACTTTCCTGGCGCTGGAAAGTCACGCAACGGCCCTCGGGTGGTGACGATAACAAACGAGAAAACGATGATCACGCCGCCAGAATCTATCTGATATTCAATGCCCCCGAACCAAATGAAAGCAAACTCAAGTGGCTGTGGCGGCAGCTATCTTCCAATCAAGCCCTGAACACTCACGCCTTGAATTATATCTGGGCCCACTCCGCCAAATTAAATCAACCCATACCAAACCCCTATACCGCGAGTGTGATGATGATTCCTGTCAACCGGGCGGATGTCGGTATTGGCTCATGGATTGAGATAAAACGAAATGTAGTGGCTGACTATCTCGCCAGTTTTGGCAAGCAGCCACCCAGGCTATCCGGTATTGCCATCATGACGGATACCGACAATAGTAAATCTCAAGCAATCGCTTATTATGGCGATATTAAATTTATTGCTCCCGATAACCACACTGAAAAGACTCAATGATCACAACACGATTAATACAAGGAATGATCACTAGTTGTATAGCCATGCTGCTAAGCCAGTTACTCTACGCTTCAACCTTACAGGACGTGCGTCAGAAAGGCTTTATTCATTGCGGCGTTCACAGTAGCCTGCCTGGATTTGCCATCCAGTCAGATCAAGGCTGGCAAGGGTTAGAGGTCGACCTTTGCCGCGCAATTGCGGCGGCGGTCTTAAATGATGCGCAGAAAGTGCGTCTTACTCCCATTGCCAGCGAGCAAGGTT
Source organism: Pseudomonadales bacterium (assembly GCA_024234615.1). NCBI lineage: Bacteria > Pseudomonadati > Pseudomonadota > Gammaproteobacteria > Pseudomonadales > Pseudomonadales bacterium. The sequence goes on along the minus strand of JACKNY010000001.1, from coordinate 418,111 downwards.
ACAATTTATTACAGTCAGGCGAAATTGACCTGCTGGTTCGACATAATGAATGGACAATGCTGCCGGATACGGCGCTTGGTCTCACCTTCGTCACTCCCTGGTACTATCAGGAACAAGCATTTATCGCACGCCTGGAGGCGGGCATTAATCAGTTAAGCGATCTCAACAAGAAAAAAATCTGCCTCTATCCTGATGCTGAAAAAAGTATTAAAGGCCTAGCAGATAACGTAGAAAGAATTGGCTTTCCTTCCTTCGGAATCGCAGTGAAAGCATTTGAAAACAGCCAGTGCGATGCGCTGCCTGGAGAGGTGTCGCGATTGGCAATTGCACGCTTGAACTTCCCTAACACTATTAAAACACAGATCATCGTCACTGATATATCCCCCACTCCCGTAGCACCGCTGATTCGACAAGGTGATCATGAATGGTTCAAAATTGTACGCTGGATTACTTATTGGCTGTTGAATGCAGAAAAAACAGGTATTACCCAAACCTCCATAACACAACTTAAAAGCACTCAACCCGCTTCCCAGCTCATAAAAGCAGCAGGCTTGAGTGGTTCCACCATAGGTTTAGATGCAAACTGGCCGATTCAAGTCATTCAACAAATCGGCAACTACGGAGAAATTTTTGATCGTCATTTTGGCGACTACCAACTACCACGAGGCGCTAATAATCTTCATCATAAGGGCGGCCTGCACTTCGCACCGCCCATAGAATAAAGGGATTAGAATGAACCTAACCGCACGTATACTCATTGGTATGGCTTTGGGCCTGCTGCTGGGCATTACACTAAATGGTCTCAATCATGCCACCTGGATGCCTGAGGGGGTGAATCATTGGCTACATTGGGCCTTAGTTGATGGCGTGCTTGATGTGGTCGGTACGATTTTTCTCAACTCCTTAAAGCTGTTGGTAGTGCCGCTGGTATTCGTCTCGCTGGTGTGCGGCTGCAGCGAACTGGGTGACAATACCCGCATGGGCGCCATGGCGGTCAAAACGCTAGCGCTCTATATGCTGACTACTGCCATTGCCATAAGTACCGCCCTACTGGTAGCAAATCTGATTCAGCCCGGCGTCGGTATGAACATGGCCGAGCAGGCTACCTTTGTGCCCAACGAAGCACCTTCGCTCAAAGAAGTCTTCATCAATATTTTCCCGACCAACCCCATTAAGGCAATGGCGGAAGGCAATATGCTACAAATCATCGTCTTTTCAATCCTGATGGGTATCGCCGTATCCAGAAGCGGTGAACCGGGGCGAAAAGTGCAGCAGGTCTTCAACGATCTCAACGAAGTAGTTATGAAGATGGTGGTAATTTTAATGCATATTGCTCCCTATGGTGTGTTCTGCATGATTGCCAAACTCTTTGCTGGTTTAGGCTATGGTGCGATCGCCGATCTGATCTGGTACTTTTTTACCGTAGTGCTGGTATTGCTGCTACATGGCTTAGGTGTCTACTCACTTATTCTATGGCTATTAGCTCGCCTCAACCCCATCACCTTTTTTACCAACATTCGTCCGGCCATGCTGTTTGCCTTTAGCACGTCATCCAGCAGCGCCACGTTACCCGTCACACTGAATGTCGCCGAACACCGGCTCGGTGTCGATAATTCTATCGCCTCTTTTACCTTGCCGCTCGGCGCCACTATCAACATGGATGGCACGGCCATTATGCAGGGGGTCGCCACAGTATTTATCGCCCAGGCCTTTAATGTAGATATCGGGCTGAGCGGCTATTTGATGGTTATCGCTACTGCTACCCTTGCCTCGATTGGTACCGCTGGCGTCCCAGGCGTTGGCTTGATTACGCTGGCGATGGTATTACAACAGGTCGGTTTGCCCGTTGAGGGTATTGCCATCATTATTGGCGTTGATCGCTTGCTGGATATGATGCGCACTGTCGTTAACATTAGTGGCGATTCGATGGTTTCTTTAATTATCGCCAATAGCGAAAAGATGCTTAATCGCGACTTGTTTAATGACCTTTCCGATCTTGATGAATATCGCGAAGAAGAGCCGCTTAACTCATGACTATACTCTGCCATATTGATGATATTCCCGAACGCGAAGCCAGAGGATTCGAAGTAAAAGGAGAGAAACTGCTGGTCGCAAAGAAGAAGGGCCAGGTGCATGTTTATCGCAACAGCTGCCCACACACCGGCATCAACCTCGATTGGCAACCCGATGACTTTATGACTTTCGATAATTTCTATCTCCTGTGCTCGACCCACGGAGCACAGTTTCAAATCGAGGATGGGTTTTGTATCTCGGGGCCGTGCAAGGGCCAGGAGTTAAAGGCAATTCCATTTGAGCTAGTGGATGGGCAGGTGGTTCTGCTGGATCAAGAGCCTGAGTCAACATGACTCAGGCTCGTTAGGTTCCTAGAACACAGTAAACTTCACGCCAACAGTTTAAAGAAAACAAACCAGACTAACGCTAAGTTTTATTCGCTGTCGGCCTCAACGGTTCACTTTCCCTGGCAGACTCAAGTCACCCGAAGCAACATCCATCACGTTCACCACGCATAATAGTGGCGCATGTACGCTCTGGTTTACCCTGAGTCCGGCGGTGACTCCATCGAAACTCATATTGGTTACAACACCAATATCATCGAATGGCACACGAACCTCGACGGTTTCAGCATTAAATGTTGGATTCCAGCCAGGACTATCAAGCAGTATCGGCAATCCGGGCCAAGTCTTCGGCAGTCTGGGTTTGGCTCCCTCTGGGATATCGACCACTCCTAATGCGCCTTCACCACATTCCGCATTAGGTTGTAACACAACCCAATGACTGTGCCATAGATTGCCATCGTTTGCGGTGTTGTTATCGCCATTTTCATCATAGAGCGGAGTGTCATCAAAATCAGGGTGCGCAGTCACCGCCAAAGCCAAGATACCGGCTGCTTTTTCGAAACCGACGGCAAAACTATCCATTGATGTCGGCCATACGTATGAAAAAACATTACTTCCAGCTAACTGTCCAGTGGCCGTGGGCTTGCTTTCACCAGCGCGACCTGAAACTGCCATATGAAAGATAGCGACATTTCCTTGCGTGGTAATTTTGGTATGGACGATATCAAAAGGCGCCAAGGCTGTTTGGTTTTTTGGCGTTTGGATACCTCCCGCACTTTGATCATGAGCGCACGCAGGCAACACAATGCTGGCCACTAAAAGGAGTCCGGCTGCGGAAAGTTTAAACATCAGACACCCCCTTTAAATCCTCAAGTGACGCGCCAAAATTAATATGAAAGACGTTTCCCTCAAGCACCAAGGCAGGAACGGATTTTACGCCCGCCTGTTCGGCTACCGCAATTTGATTCTGGTCCTGGCCCAAATGAACCACCTTAATATCGCAGTGCTTACTGTCCAACGCCGCGAGTACCTGTTGCTCTGCACTGACACAGATAGGACAACCAGCATGGTAAAAAATAGCTTTTTTCATTACAGTCTCCTCGTCATAAATTTTAGTATCGATTCGATACCAAATGAAAAATATCTCAATACCTAAAGGTTGTCAAGTTAGTTTTTAGTCGATACTATATTGGCATGAAAACAAATCAAATCTACGACTATGTTGAACGTTTAAGCGAACTGCTCAGAGTTGACGCACGTCAAAAAGGTGCCGAACATGGGCTATTGCCCGTGCAACTGGAGGTGCTGCATTATTTGTCAATCTGTAACCAATATTCAGATACGCCAATGGCGGTGACGGAATATTTGGGACAAACCAAAGGTACGGTTTCTCAAACCCTGAAGGTGCTGGAAAATAAAGCGTTGTTGGTTAAGGTTTCCGACGAAAAAGATAAGCGAACTACCCACTTAAGCCTGTCCCCCAAAGGTCGACGTTTAGTCAACGAAATAATCCCCACACCAAAATTTGTGAGGGCTTGCGAGGCCTTACCTGAGGCAACTCAAGAGACAATTATAATCTCTCTGAATCAGCTGCTGAGCAGTATTTTGTCTGCCAATGGCATGAAAACCTTTGGTGTTTGCCATTCATGTCGGCACAACCGGAAAACTAAAGATAAGGATTTTTATTGTGACCTAGTCAAGCAACCACTGTCCGTAGATGAGGTACAACTTATTTGTCGAGAACATGAAGAAGTAATGACTGCTTAGCGATAAGAACTATCAAAAATCAATCTTTCTGCAAGCTCAACACCCAAAGGAGAAATATTTGTACCATAAACCAACACCTCAACTCCTGACGTTACGGCTTCTCTTAATGTTTCACTATAGAGCGAATCGATTTCATCTGCAGGTGCAACCCCAGTGATGCCCGTATGCTGTACACAGAAAAACAGTACTGCTCTCGCCCCATCTTTTTTAGTCTGCATTAATTCACGTAAGTGCTTAGTTCCCCGCGCACTAACCGCATCGGGAAATAACCCCAACCCTTCACCCACAGCCAAGGTAACGCTTTTAATTTCTACGAAACATTGTTGCTCCGACTTTTCTAATAACAAATCGATACGGCTTTTTTCCTGACCATATCTAACCTCTGTTTTTATTTCATCATAGTCGGCCAACTCAGGAACCCTATGTTCAACGAGGGCTTCTTTTACCAGTTTATTCGCCAACGCAGAATGGATGCAGGCAATATGCCCCGGCGCAGTTTCCACTAACTGCCAGCTATAACGGTATTTTCGTTTGGGGTCGTTCGAATCAGACAACCACACTCGGCTGCCAGGCTCGGCGCAATTTTTCATACTACCGGTATTGGGGCAATGCACTGTTAGCTGGCTGCCGTCAGACAATTCCACGTCCGCGAGAAAGCGCTTATAGCGGTTGATTAACTTCGCTTCGATCAAAGGTGACGCAAATTGCAATTTACCACTCCCTATTCTCAGTCGTTCAGCTGACAGCCCTGTGGGCATACTTTACAATACTATTCTTATAAGTAACGATACCCGCTGGGACAGTGTTATGACAGGCAATCAAGATGCTCTGGGTTTGATTATCGAACCCGAAACCCTTCAGACTCACCTCGATGACGACAATTTATTGATCGTTGATCTTGGCAAAGAAGCGGATTACCTGCAAGCCCATGTGCCCGGTGCCGTATTTTTACCTTACCAAGCGTTGCTCGCCGGTACGCCACCGGTACCCGGCAAACTACCTGAAATCGGACAGCTCAGCAAAACCTTCGGCTATCTTGGCTTAGCGCCAGAAACCCATGTTGTGGCGTATGACGATGAGGGCGGCGGCTGGGCCGGGCGTTTGATTTGGACATTGGACGTGATCGGCCACCAAAATTATTCCTACTTAAACGGTGGTATTCATGCCTGGAAAGATTCTGGGCTGGCAACGGAAGCGGGTAACAATCAACCGCGCTCCCGCGCTCTTAATATCAGCCTAAAACAATCGCCCATAGCGGACATGAATTATATTCGGTCTAGGTTGGACGCTGCAGATTTTATCATTTGGGATGCTCGCGGCCCACTGGAATACAGCGGCGAGAAATCGGGGTCCGCGCGCGCTGGACATATCCCCGGAGCCGCCAATTATGAGTGGACCGATGCCATGGATAAAAACCGTGCCTTGCGACTCCGCGATCTGGAAAGCATTCGCACCGAGCTGAGCAATCTCGGCATTACCTCCGACAAGGAAATCGTCACCCACTGTCAAACTCACCACCGTTCTGGTTTTACCTATCTTTTAGGTAAGGCCCTAGGATTCCCGAAAATCAAAGCCTACCCCGGCTCTTGGTCAGAGTGGGGAAATGATCCGAATGCGCCCATTGAAAAGTAGTTTGCTTTTCTCGTTAATGAACCACTTACTTAGGTAATCACCTTGTCAGTTATCAAAGAATTTTTCTTTATTCTTGCTCAATTTTTACTGCCGCATCATTGGCTATCACGCCTAATCGGTTATCTCGCCGATTGCCGCTGGCCCTGGTTTAAGAACCGGCTCATTAAGCAATTTATCAGCACCTACCAAGTCAACATGACTGAAGCGGCAGAACCCAACCCTGAGGCCTATACCTGCTTTAATGATTTTTTTACTCGTGCTCTAAAACCAGATGCGCGTGACTTCCCAAAACATGAAAACGAGATAGCCTGTCCGGCCGACGGCGCTATTAGCCAGTTGGGCGATATTGAAAATGGCAGAATTTTTCAAGCTAAAGGCCACCACTTCTCTACCCGCGAATTGCTGGGTGGATCAGAGGAACTGGCCCAGCTATTTGAGAAAGGTAAATTTGCCACCATATATCTCTCCCCAAAGGATTATCATCGTGTGCATATGCCGCTGAGCGGCGAGCTGAAACAGATGATATATATTCCGGGGCGACTGTTTTCCGTCAGCCCCCTCACAACCAGTCAAATTCCCCGTTTGTTTGCCCGCAATGAACGCATGGTGGCTTTATTTGAAACAGCACATGGCCCCATGGCGGTGATCATGGTCGGCGCAATGATCGTCGCCAGCATTGAAACTGTTTGGGCAGGCTTAGTAACACCGCCAAAAAGACAGCTGCATGAAACTTATTACGGGGAAAGAATCGAGCTGAACAAGGGTGACGAGATGGGCCAATTCAAGCTGGGCTCTACCGCCATTCTATTGTTCGGGAAAGATATGATTTCCTGGGATGAGAAATTGCAGGCGGATCAGACTGTCGCACTGGGTGAAACACTAGGCAAGCTTGATGACTAGGACATTTGTGAATAAATGATTAATTGCAAAAAAAGACCCTAAAAAGGGCCTTTCTGCAAATTTCAGGCAAGCGATTAAATTCTTTCGAATAAGGCAGCGATTCCCTGGCCGCCGCCAATACACATAGTCACCACGGCATAACGACCAGCGACTCTTTGCAATTCATAGAGCGCTTTTACCGTAATCAGCGCCCCGGTTGCCCCTATGGGATGACCTATACCAATCCCGCTGCCATTTGGATTGAGCTTTTCTGCTGTAATTTCTAAATCACGAGCCACCGCGATAGCTTGCGCCGCGAAGGCTTCGTTGACTTCCCAGACATCAATATCATTCACACCCAAACCGGCATCGGCCAATAGGCTACGCACTGCAGGAACTGGCCCAATACCCATATAGAGCGGCTCGACACCCGCATAGCTATAGCCCGCCAAACGCGCCATAGGCTGCAATCCTTTTCGCTCAGCTTCTGCTCGATTCATCAACACCAAGGCGGCAGCGGCATCATTAATTCCGGAAGCGTTGCCAGCTGTTACCGTGCCATTCTCTTTGAATGCTGGCCTCAGTCCAGCCATATCCTCTAACCGGATATCGAAGCGCACATGCTCGTCCTGCTCGAACAGAGTGACGCCTTTGCGAGACTTCAGTTCGATCGGTAAAATCTGCTCTTTAAAACGTCCTTCCTCAATCGCCCTTTGCGCTCGATGATGACTTTGTACTGCCAGCTCATCCTGTTGTTCGCGGGAAATTCCCCATTTTTCAGCAATGGCTTCAGCCGTCATGCCCATGTGGACTTTTTCAAACGGACAATGCAAGGCGGACAACATCATATCGATCAGCTTGCCGTCACCCATGCGGTTACCGAAACGCGCGCCGGTGGCAACATAGGGTGCGCGACTCATCGACTCAGCACCACCCGCCACGGCAGCTTCACATTTACCTAATTCTATTTGTTGCGCAGCGGTGACTATGGCCTGTAGGCCACTGCCACACAGGCGGTTCACTGTGACTGCTGGTACAGTATGGGGTAATCCGCCATTGATTGCCGCTACCCGAGCCAGGTAAATATCCTGCGGTTCGGTACCGATGACGCTGCCGAATACAGAATGGCCTATGTCATCACATGAGACCTTTGCCCGGACTATCGCTTCACGGGTTACCGCTGCCGCCATATCGCCTGGAGAATGATTTTTTAAACTGCCACCAAAATCTCCTACAGCTGTTCTTACCGCACTCAACACAACTACTTCATTCATTTTGTTACTCCAGCATTAATTTCCGAGCGAAGGACTACATCAAATCCGCATCCAACCCCATAATCTCTTGCTCTCCAGCCAATACGCCAGCCAGATAAGTTTTCGAACGCGGCATAATGTGAGCGGCATAAAATCCTGCAATTGCGAGCTTACTCCGATAGAAGTCCTGATCGCCCTCACCGCTTGCCAATGCTTTGCTTGCTACGATCGCCGCCCGCGCCATCTGCCAGCCACCAACAACAGTACCCATCAGCATTAAATAGTCGAAGGAAATAGCGCCAGGCGTATGTGGGTTGTCCATTGCATGCTCACGCAGCCATTGCGAAGCACTCACTAACGCTGCCTTACCTTCGCTAAAACTATTTCTAATGGCGCTTAACTGATCCCCAGCCTGCTCAATCTCGGCATCAAACGCTTCCATTTCAGATAATAACGCCATCAGCGCCTGACCTCCGTCGCGTAAAATTTTTCTGCCAACCAGATCCAGTGCCTGAATGCCTGTGGTGCCTTCATAAATAGTAGTAATTCGAGCATCGCGCATATATTGCGCACAGCCAGTTTCCTCAATAAATCCCATACCGCCGTGTATCTGAACGCCCAGTGAAGTCACCTCCTGCGCCACTTCGGTACACCAGCCTTTGGCGATCGGAGTAAGTAGGTCAATTCTTGCCTGATAGCCTTGGCGCTGTTCTTCAGTTTCAGCGCGATGTGCAAAATCCATAGTCGCCGAACTTACATAGTTCACCGCCCGCGCCGCTTCGGTCAGGGCTCGCATAGTCATTAGCATACGCCTGACATCGGCATGATGAATAATTGCCGCTCTGCCTTTAATGCCCGGAGCCTCTCCCTGGAGACGATCACGGGCATATGCAACCGCCTGCTGATAGGCGCGATCGGCAATAGCGACACCCTGAGTCCCAACACCCAAGCGCGCGTGATTCATCATCGTGAACATGCCCGTCAGTCCTTTGTTCTCTTCACCCACTAAATACCCAATTGCACCTCCCTCGTCGCCATAGCTCATGACGCAGGTAGGACTGCCATGAATCCCCATCTTGTGTTCCAACGAGACTGCACGCAGATCGTTACGCGCACCTAAACTACCATCGGCATTAATTAAAAATTTGGGCACCAAGAATAACGAAATACCCCTAACCCCTTCAGGCGCATCAGGTAAACGTGCTAACACCAAATGTGCAATATTCTCGGTCAGCTCATGATCGCCCCAGGTAATAAATATTTTTTGACCGCTGACTAGGTAATGGTCGCCATTTGGAACCGCTTTGGAACGCACTGCGGCAAGATCTGTTCCGGCCTGCGGTTCAGTCAAATTCATAGTAGCAGCCCATTCACCGCTGATTAGCTTCGGCAAATATTGGCTCTTGAGCGTCTCATTGGCATGAGCCTCAATGGCTTCGATGGCACCAGTGGTTAACAGCGGACACAGGGAAAAAGCTAAGTTTGAGGCATTCCACATTTCTGAGGTAGCGGTTAGCAACAGGTGTGGCAGCCCCTGCCCGCCATAGCCTGGAGACTGACTAATTGACATCCAGCCACCCTCGATAAACTGTTGATAAGCGGCATCAAAGCCCTCAGTCGCCACGACCTTGCCATCAAGCAATTTCGCTCCTGCCTGATCGCCTTTCTGATTAAGCGGAGCTAACACCTCCTCCGCCAATTTACCCGCTTCATCTAAAACCACCGTTAGCAAATCAACGGTTGCTTCTTCGAAGCCAGGCAGCTGAGCCATATCTTTATAACCGGCTAATTCGCTCATCACAAATTGCATGTCTTTAGTGGGTGCAGAATAGGTTGTCATGGGTTTTATCTCCTAGGGGTCACTCTTCGAGCTTAACAATAGTTCGTTGTAACCTGGTAATTTGTCTATCCACAGAAAAGGAGAAAATAGCAAAGAGTTGGATTTATGTCAATCTATTGACATATTATCCCGCAAGCGCGTCAAGTAATGCACACAGGAAATCTGATCATCCCGGGATAATCCCTTCATCACTTTTTCAAAAAATACCTGCATCAATCGGTTAATTTCATTGAGCGCTTCGCGGCCGCTCACTGTTAACATTATCCGCTTCGAACGTTGATCCTGTTTATCCTGCGCCCGCATTACATAGCCAGCCGCTTCCAACCGATTTAGCATAATTGATAAATTTTGTCTGCTCACCATCAGATAACGACACATATCATTCACCGTCATACCTTCCTCAACCTTTGGTCGAGACAGCGCACCGAGAACGGACCATTGCTGACTGGTCACGCCAACACTATTCAGCGCCAGTGTACCACTACGGTGCATGACATTTGAGGTTTGAAACAGCCGAAATATTAAACGGCTATGGATTTCATCTAGTTCAATATTTCCTGAGCTCACAACCTGCCTCGCGATGGGTTTAACATTAACTTTACACTTAATCTTATTTATGTCAATATATTGACTTTATTGTTGAAAATGATGCTATTCAATACGGCACATAAGCAGAACTCTAGTTAAGCTTCTGCGTTATAGTATTAAGGCTCGTGGTAAATGATTAGCCTATGAAAAAAATACGATACCCATTTTCCCAAGCGCCACCACCCGGTGTTTGCCTAGAAATTACCCCCGGAATAAAGTGGCTACGTATGCCGCTACCGGGCTCGTTAGACCACATCAATTTATATCTTCTAGAAGACCAGGATGGCTGGTTTATCGTCGATACTGGCCTTGGCACCGCAGAAACTCAGCAGGCCTGGCAACAGATCTTCCATAATGAACTTAAGGGCAAGCCTGTAAAAGGTATTATCGCCACCCACATGCACCCCGATCACATCGGTCAGGCTGGCTGGCTAACCGACTATTGGCAAGCTCCGCTTTATATGAGCGCGGGAGAACACCAGCTAGCGACAAAAGTATACCAGCCTAATTCGGAAACGGCAGTCGACGAGACATTGCTTTTTTACAGTCGCTTTGGTTTGGACCGAGATACCGCGGCGGCGAGATCGGAATTATGGTTAAACCTCAGCTGGCCGACCACTGCTCTACCAAACAAGTTTTTAACGATTAAAAACGGCGATGAGCTGAGCATTGGCATGTACCACTGGCGAGTGGTGGTCGGTAGCGGCCACTCTCCGGAACACGCCTGCCTTTTTTGTGAAGAACTTAATCTACTGATTTCCGGCGACCAAATACTGCCAAAAATAACGTCTAACGTCAGCATCTATCCAAACGATCCAGAGGCTAACCCACTGGAAAAATGGTTGGTATCACTTCAGGGTTTCTATCAAATTCCTGAACAAACGCTTGTTTTGCCAGCGCATAATCTACCCTTTACCGGATTACACTTCCGAGCCAAAACCATCATCGATCACCACGAGGAAATCTGTCTTTCCCTTGAACGGGCTTGCCGTAAACCCAAGTCAGGCAACGATCTCCTCCCGGTAATGTTCAAGCGTAAGCTTAATAAATTTGAATGGGCACTTGCCATTGGCGAATGTGGCGCACACTTAAATTATTTGAGCCAGAACGAGCGGCTGATTCGGCATGTGAGTGATGAAGGCTACTACCTCTACGCGCATAACGGCTAAGCTCTGCAATCAAAGTACTTCTTTGATGTGCTGACTGCCCAGCATCAACATCAATAACCGATCAACGCCTAATGCGACGCCTGCGCATTCAGGTAATCCCTGCTTCAATGCGGCAATCAATTGCCTATCCATGGGGTGTTCCGGCAACCCCCGACCACGACGTTTGAGGTTATCCCGTGCGAACCGCGCCTCTTGTTCTTGCCAATCCGTTAACTCTTGATAGCCGTTGGCAAGCTCCACTCCTCGTATATAAAGCTCAAATCGTTGCGCCACTAATTGGCCTGTTTTGTCGTAGGTGATTTTGGCCAGCGCGCATTGACTGGCGGGATAGTCATAGATAAAGGTTAATCCACTTTGCCCCAGCTGTGGTTCAATGACATGTGACATCAACAGGTCAAGCAGCACATCCTTATCGTCATCAACGCTCTGATAGTTAGTATGCAAGTGCACCAAAGCGGTTAGTTCAGCGTTTTCTACCAAGTGTGGATTAATGCCCAAATGCTGCTGAAATATCTCTCGATAACTTACTTTTTCAATCAGCTGCCAGTTTGTCACGAATTGCAGTAGCGCGGCGACTTCCTCCATCAGCTGTTGGTAATCGAAACCTGGGCGATACCACTCCAGCATCGCAAATTCCCGATGATGACGTTGACCTTCCTCGCCCGCACGAAACGCTTTAGCTATTTGGTAAATCGCACCGCTACCATTGGCCAACAAGCGTTTCATCGCAAATTCGGGTGAGGTTTGCAGGAACAGTGGCGGCTCAGCTAATTGCAGGCTTTCAATATTTGGATCAGTGGTGGCCGCACTCGACAGGATCGCAGTATCGACTTCCAACACATCGCGTTGCTGAAAAAAATCACGTATTTGATGATATAGCTTTGCGCGAAGACGTATAGCTTCGGGTGATGCGGTTGGACGCCAATCGGAAGAATTCAATTTGGTATATCGAGGTTACTATCAAGTTAGCTAAATGGTGTAAGGCGGGAGCGAACGAATTCATTTAGTTCTCTCTTATTTTCGCTGGCTCCAGCGCCCAAACTATTTCTGATTGAAGATAAAACTATTTGCCTACACGGTTTTGATATTCACCAGTACGCGTATCAACCTTCAAAACATCACCAATATTCACAAACAAGGGTACTCTTACCACGGCACCGGTGCTGAGAGTCGCCGGTTTAGTGCCACCCTGAGCCGTATCACCCTTTAGCCCAGGATCGGTTTCTATAACTTCCAGCTCAACAAAATTAGGCGGACTCACCGATAACACGGCACCGTTATATAGCGTCACCGTATAAACATCCTGCTCTTTCAACCAATCAAGAGAAGCCTCTATCGCTTTAGCATCGCCAGCATGCTGTTCGTAAGAACCATCTGTCATCATAAAATGCCAGAATTCACCATCGGTATAGAGATATTCCATATCTCTATCCATCACATCGGCACCTTCCAAACTATCCCCAGATTTAAAGGTTCGCTCCCAGACACGCCCATTTTTTAGGTTACGTAATTTAACGCGATTAAATGCCTGCCCTTTGCCGGGCTTTACAAACTCGTTCTCTAGTATGTTACAGGGGTCTCCGTCCAACATTACTTTAAGACCCGAACGAAATTCATTGGTAGAATAGCTAGCCATGTTGCCTCACTGTGAAAATAGCCATGAAAAATTCGGACGTAATGATACCGCGATCAGAGCCCTTAGTACACGCGATAAGTTGGCAGGCTCAACTCTCCAACTCAATCACGAGTGTTGCACATCTGCTCAAAATTACGGGGAATAATATAGAGGAAGCTCGCCAGCGGTCTAGTTCGGATTTGGACTTTACGGTGCGGGTACCACACTCCTTTGTTGAAAGAATTGTACCCGGCGATTTAAGCGACCCTCTGCTACAGCAAGTACTGCCACTAAAGGTGGAGACCGCACAAACACCGGGCTACTTAACTGATCCATTGGCAGAATCCAGCGCTAATGTACAACCTGGCATCATTCATAAATACCACGGCCGCGTGTTACTAATTTTGACCGGTGCTTGCGCGATTAACTGCCGCTATTGTTTTCGTCGTCATTTTCCTTATGCAGAGAATCAAAATAGTACTCTGCAATGGCACCAAGCGTTGGATTATATTCGCAATGACCCCTCTATTACTGAAGTTATTTATAGCGGTGGAGACCCTCTCGTTAATAGCGATAAAAAGCTCAGCAATCTTACGCGGCAAATTGCCCAGATTGCCCACGTCAAACGCTTGCGCATCCATACCCGTCTACCGATCGTTATTCCTGAGCGAGTGACGGATGAGTTACTCGACTGGCTTTCCAACTCACGCCTGCATTTGTCGATTGTATTACACACCAATCATGCCAATGAACTCGATACCAGTGTCGCTCATGCTATAGAAAAATTGCGCCAATCCCGAATTACTCTGCTAAACCAAAGTGTACTGCTGAAAGGTATCAACGACACGGTTCCCGCACTGGCCCAGTTGAGCGAAAAACTGTTTGAGATGGGTGTATTGCCCTACTACCTACATTTACTCGACAAGGTGCAAGGCGCAGCGCATTTCGACATTAGCCCTGATACAGCGAAAACATTAGTTGGGAAATTAACTGCGCTATTGCCTGGCTATTTAGTACCAAAGCTGGTGTTTGAGGAGCCGGGCAAAGCGTCAAAAACGCTTTTAACACCAATCAACTAAGTCGTATTGACTGTTAACTTGGTAAGAGCTGCTCATTTCGACCCACTGTTGAGATTAAATACCCACTTGTCTAAAAATACTGGCCGGTATAGTTTCTTTGTTTTCCCGAAAACTGTCGAGCGCTATGAATCATACTTTTTCCTTTGGAAAAGCCAATAACTTGGGAAACTGCGTACTTCAGGAACAAATACTTTGCGCTCTTACACTGGCCAAACCTAGCAGTTACGCCTATATTTAGTGGAGATTGAAATCAAGCCTTTGTGCTGTATCCTGCGTCACTTGATACGGCATAGGCTGGAACGACCTAGCACAAGGTCATAGCAGCTCTTCTAAGGATATCCAGGGGCCAAAGCTTAGTGCTTAACCGATAATCAAATTACTATAATTTTGTGATGTTTTTTTGGAATATATTTGATGTTAGCAGATAGCGAATCTAAAGAACTTTCGATTAATGAGCGCACCTTACGAACGCTTTCGTTCTGTGAACCAACGCCGCGCCACATGGCTGATTGGGTGAAAGATTTGCCGCTGGTTAATCTCGGCGAAGCGTCTCGACAGCTTTATCACGCTATCATTGAGCTTAATCAGCTCATTATTGAGCCAGAGATTCGGATAAAGCTCTTAGAAATACTGAGAACACCCATTCAATTCGTCTGTAATTCGCTGAGCAAACATTATCTCAATCAGCCTATCATTCTTCCCGAAAAAGCCAGAAAGGTTGCACGGCTTGCAATGGCTTTGGATAACCATCTCGCAATTGGCTACAAAATCGTGGTGCACGACAACGCCAAAGCAGATCACTCTTTACTGGCTCGCAAATCTCGCAAGCTATCCACTATCTCCATACACCGGGCAATTTCAATATTAACGAAAGTTATCGTACGATCCTGCGAACTTTATATCCATGCGCCGGAAAAAACCTGGCAAGAATTACACAAGCTCTACCTGATCGCCGAATCAAACAAGATTCAAGACGCGATTGTCGAAGATGAAGATAATGTCTTTCTGGTGAAATCCACCATCGCTGACGCCTATAAACGGTCAATTTTGATAGGTTGCTGTAACCCCAATCAAATTCGCCAGCGTGATATTAAGGGCATCTACGACGCGACCGAAATGTGGACAAAAAAAATTCATATCACGCCAGTCAATAATACCTCCAACTTCGTCGTGAATCTTGGCAGCGACACACCGCCAATACATAGAGACCTGGCTCGCAAAAAACTAACCCTATTTTACCGCGCCATTGATTTATCACCACTGTTGAAAATGCTCAAAGAATACCTGGCTCAACCGGAAGGTGTTCACGACGCTTTTGTTAAAGGCATTACCGTGCCTAAATCCGTGTCAGCAGACCTAGTAACCTATCTTGTTAAAATTTGGAGTTCACTCACAGAACGCGCGTTCTCAAGAGCAGAGAGCGACAAACAAATCACCTTGAGCATCGGCTTTAGCTCGGCACATTTCTTTGTCTCTGGTGGTGTCGATTTTGCGTCACAATTGCAGCGCGGAACAGCAACACCCACACCAGCAAAACCCAAGCATACCTTTATCTCGCAGGACATTAAGTCTTTGTATACACAGAAAGATGCCTGGTCCGCCGGTTTTGATGTTGACAGAGAAGACCTGCCCAATGATCCGTTGCGGAATCTCGACTCGGTCAACTATTCCGCTACGGCGGGAGACCAAGCTGCAACAGCCTCTATTGAAGATGAACTGCGAAATCAGTCGCTAAAGACACCAATTCAATACCCGGCTCAACTGCTCGACACTAGCCCCAACGGCTATCGCATAAAGTGGCAAAATACCGCTCCAAAGGAGATCAAAACTGGCGAAATCATTGCCATTAACGAAGGTATTAGCCACACCTGGAGTATCGGAGTTATTCGCTGGATCAATAATCAGCCGACGCCGCCCGAAGCGCAAATGGGCGTGGAACTTATTGCCCCTGGCGCAATACCTTGTGGCGCTAAAGTCGTCACAAAAACTAAGCGTCGCTCGGATTACATGCGCGCACTGTTATTACCGGCGTCACGTGGCTTGGATCAACCTGCATCCATTTTTACGCCTAACCTCCCGTTTAAATCTGGGGTTAAAATAATTGTTAACCAGTATGGCGAAGTATCGCACGGCCACCTAGGCGAACGTCTTTCCAGTACCGGCAGCTTTTCCCAATTTGTGTACCATCCCGATATCGGGACCGATGTGAGGGATGAGTCGGATGACAATATCGAGGATTTATGGCCAGATATATAAACCTTCAGTCAACCAAATAATAACAACTAGATTTGGCTAGCAATACCGCTCAAGCCATAGAGTTATACTAGAGTAGCAGTCCGTACACATGCATAACGAAAATGAAAGCGTTAGATTACTGATTCTCGATACTTCGCAAAACGATGCGGAGGATCTCGTCAACCTGTTCCGCAACGCTGGAAGAGCAACACAAGCTCAGCTCATCGAAAATGAGCAGCATCTCTCAGAACTTCTCAGCAACAAAACCTGGGATTTGTGTTTTGCCCATCTTCGCTCAACGGAACTCACTCCGTTCCAGGTAACTGCCCAGATTAAAAAAATGGAGCAGGACATTCCTGTTATTTTGATCACCGACGCAGAAACCCCGGAATCGTTTATCCAGGCCTTAGAAGCCGGGATGCGCGATATAGTCCCGGAAGATCAAAAAGATCGGCTGCGGCTCGTTGCCATACGGGAACTTGATAACCTATATAATCGTCGCGCCCGGCGCAGAGCCGAGGTCAGCCTAAGAGACACAGAAAAACGCTGTCATCTACTTCTGGACAGCTCGCGTGATGCCATCGCATACGTGCATGACGGCATGCATATTTACGCCAACAACACCTATATTCGTCTATTCGGATACCCTGATTTCGACGAACTTGAAGGCATGCCTCTCATTAATATGGTGGCCTCTCAAGACCAGGAAAAAATCAAAGCCTTTATGAAAAGTTTCGCCGAGGGCAATAACGTAGGTGAAACATTTGAATGCCGGGGTGTACGTGGCGACGACTCCCAGTTTGAAACTAACATGACTTTTTCCGCCGCTAAATATGATGGCGAACCCTGTACACAAATTATCATACGTACCAGCCTTCAGGAATCCAAGCAAACAGAAACCAATGAACAAGATATCATTACTGGCCTGCAAAACGATCTTTCCTTTAAGAATCACGTTGATCGCGCCATTGAACAGGCATCCGAAAAAGGGCTTAAAAGCACTGTACTGTACATTCAATTAGACGATTTTATACCTATTAAGAATCGTATTGGCGGCGCCAGCACCAATCTATTGCTTGGTGATGTTGCGAAAACACTGCAGGAGTTGGTGGAAGCCCCTAATTTAGTCGCACGAGTTGACGATTTTAGTTTTGCCATTTTACTGCTTGGCCAAGAACCTGACACCGGTATTGAACTGGGTGAAAAGATATGTGAGTCTGTGGAAAAGAACCATTTCAATGTCTCCGGAAAAGCCGTTAATTTGACGGTGAGTATCGGCGTATCCATCCTCAATGAGAACACCGCTAACCCTTCAGACATCATTCAAAAAGCTCGTGAAGCGGCTGCCTTCGTTAAAACCCATACCGGCAAAGGTAATGGTGTACAGTTACACAGTAGTGAGGAACAAGACGCCGCTCATAATGAACAAGTCGCCAATCTACTTGAAAGAGCGCTTGCTAAACAGCTATTTAGATTAGTCTTCCAGCCAGTCGTTAGCCTGCGCGGAGACACCGGTGAGCATTACGAAATCATGCTCAGAATGCCTGATGAGAATGGCAAGGAAATTTCGCCTAACGAATTTTTGCAAACCGCCGCAGACAAAGGTATTACCAAGGAGATTGACAATTGGGTCATCGATCAGTCGATACGCAAACTAGGCGACCATTTGGCCAAAGGCCACAAAACCCATCTCTTTATTAATATCACCAAGGAAACCATGCTGGACGCGTCGGTGTTACCAAAAGTAGGGCAAATGCTTAACCAGGCACGCTTGCCTGGAGATAGCATCATTTTCCAAATAAGTGAAACCGATGCCACCGCCCATTTGAAAGAGGCTAAAGAGTTTATCAAAGGCGCCAATGAATTACGTTGTAAGGCGGCATTAACCCACTTTGGACGCGCGCTGAACCCGTTTAATACGCTCAAACATTTGCCCGTCAGCTACGTCAAAATCGATGGCTCCTTTATCGATGAACTACCCAAGGATGACGACGCCAAAGAAGATTTGAAAACGCTGGTTAGCTCACTGCATACCCAAGGCAAACTGACGATCGCGCCGATGGTCGATGCTGCCAGCCTATTACCCACACTTTGGCAGGCTGGCATTAACTACATCCAAGGCTACTACATACAACAGCCAAGCCAGTCAATGGATTATGACTTCTCCACCGAAGAGGAGGATGAAGACTAGTCTAAAACTGTCACAGGGGCCGATGGGCCCCTTTTTTATTTCTCTCGATACTAATCTGTTGCCGCCTGATATAAATGAACGTCCCTCTGGGGGTAAGGAATACTAACACCTTCACTGTCAAATGCCTTTTTCACAGCCTCTTGCATAGCAAAATATACTCCCCAATAATCGGCCGCATTGACCCAAACACGGACATTAAAGTTGACTGAACTATCCGCAAGTTCAGCTAACAGAACTGCCGCCGCCGGCTCTTTTAAGATACGACTATCGGCTTCAATTACCCGCTTCAATATTTCCTTGGCCTTATCAATATCATCATCATAGCCAATGCCAAAAACCATATCGACACGCCGGGTTGCTTCCGATGAATAATTGATAATGCTGCCGTTAGCAATTGGCCCGTTAGGAATTATGATCGTTTTGTTATCCGCCGTTTTCAGCATAGTGGTAAAAATTTGGATAGAATGAACAGTTCCGGCATGACCTTGCGCTTCAATAAAATCACCTACCTTGTAGGGCTTAAAAAATAACAGTAACACGCCACCGGCAAAATTAGACAAGCTGCCCTGTAACGCCAAACCAATGGCCAGACCAGCGGCACCGAGCACAGCAATAAAAGAAGTTGTTTCAATTCCAATCATTGAAGCGACACTGATGAGCAACAGCGCTTTTAGCATGATGCCCGTGAGGCTGAGCAAGAAGCGTTTTAATGTCAGCTCAACTTCCTTTTTAGTCATAGCAGCATTGATCAGAGCGACAACCCTATTAACCACCCACAAACCGACAATGAGAACGACCAAAGCTAATAAAAGCTTTGGCCCATAGCCTAGTAATAACTCAATAATTTTACCTGAATGTTCTTGAACCATATCCACAATAGACTCTCCTGATAAATACTTTATTTTATTTTCCCTGCGCTAGAATACTGGATCAAACACTTGAGTTAAAGTTGAAACCGAGGTTTACAAAAGTTTACAACTCTAACGATCCGGTCTCTGTATAATTGCTGACACCAACAATTAATTCATGTATAAAACTATTGTCAAATTAACCACTTTACTCAATTAATAAATGGAGCCATTACCCATGAGCATGATAAAAGAATTCAAAGAATTTGCGGTCAGAGGTAACGTTATTGATATGGCTGTTGGTATTATTGTAGGCGCCGCCTTCGGGAAAATAGTCTCATCCTTTGTCGCCGACGTAGTAATGCCTCCCATTGGTCTTTTGATTGGCGGTGTAAATTTTTCAGACCTTGCTTTTGTTATCCAAGAAGCCAGCGCCGATGCTGCAGCGGTAACAGTAAAATACGGTATGTTTATACAAACTATCATTGATTTTACTATTATCGCATTTGCTATTTTTATGGCCGTTAAAGCAATTAATTCCCTAAAGAAGAAAGAAGCTGCCGCGCCTGCTGCACCTCCAGCGCCGTCAAAAGAAGAAGTGTTGCTAACCGAAATCCGCGATCTACTTAAACAACAAAATAGTTAGCCATTGCCACACAAGAAAAGAGCAGAAGGCGCAACTCTTTGAGTTACGCCTTTTTAAATTGACCAACTTGGTGGGAGTGTCTTTAGGTGTTTCAAAGTTTTTTATTGAGCCAGTCCCGGTCACGAAACCCTATTAAATACAAAACGCCATCTAGCCCTATATTAGATATCGCCTGTTTCGCGGTTTGACGTACAATGGGTTTCGCTCGAAAAGCAATCCCCAGCCCAGCCAAACTCAGCATCGGCAAATCATTAGCGCCATCACCAACCGCTATCACCTGTTCCAGAGTAATATTTTCTTGCGCTGCTATTTGACGTAGTAACTCCGCCTTACGAGCGCCATCGACAACCTCCCCAACGACTCGGCCAGTCACTTTGCCGTTTTCAATTTCAAGCTGGTTGGCATGAATATAGTCAATACCTAATTGCTGCTGCAGCCGATTGGCAAAGTAGGTGAACCCACCAGACAGTATCCCGGTTTTATAACCTAAAGCACGCAACGTTGAAATCAGCATCTCAGCACCTTCGGTCATTTTTATTCGTTCTGCGACCCGCTCCAACACCGACTCATCCAAGCCCTTGAGCAAACCAACTCTACGCCTGAAGCTCTCTTTAAAATCAATTTCTCCACGCATCGCCTGCTCAGTAATCGCCGCTACTTGCTCACCCACACCCGCCTCCTTTGCCAGCTCATCAATGACCTCAGCTTCGATGAGGGTAGAATCCATATCAAACACGACCAAACGACGATAGCGGCGATAAATATTATCTTCCTGATAAGCAATATCAATATTTAATTCGCTGGCAACACTCAAGAAAGCGGAACGTAATTCTTGTAAGTCTGAGGTCGTACCACGCAACGAAAACTCGACACAGGCTTTTGCCTGATTGATGTCGGCATCCAGTGCAATCCGTCCAGATAAGCGATTGATTTTATCTATATTCAAACCATGCTTTGCTACTTCCCGACTAATTCTTGCAATATGCTCTGCCGAAATTGCACGCCCTAAAACCGTTACTATATGCCGCGGTTTTTCCTGTTCATCAACCCACTGTTGGTAATCTTTTTGGGCAATCGGCTGCACCGATATCTGGATATTTTCACGTTTGGAAAGATTGTTAATCTTATGTAACATCGTATCGACATCGCAATCCTCATCTGCCGCCACTAAAATTCCCAAAGAAAGACTGTCGTGAATCACCGCTTGTCCAACATCAAGGACCTGCGCCTGACCGCTAGATAAAATTTCGGTGAGAGAGGCCGTCACCCCTGGTCGATCCTGCCCCGTCACGTTGATTAAAAAAAGCTGCTTCAAGCGTCCGGCTCCTGTGTAGACTTATGCTCCACCTCAACCCGATCTACCTTTTGGAATCCACGCGGCAATTTATTACCTCGACGTCCGCGCTCGCCACGATAATGCTCCAGTTCGGCAAACCTAATTTTGATAAAGCGCTTACCCGCATGTACCACTAGGCTATCTTTCTCATACAAAACGGCAACCGCGATCACGAACTCCTCTCTTGCCGCGACTCGCTTGGGTGGAATTTGGATAATTTTGTTGCCTTTACCCCTGTTCAGTATGGGTAACTCTCGTAACGGAAACATCAACAAACGGCCTTCATTACTCACCGCCGCCAACCACTGTTCCTCCAAATTATCGATATTGCTCGGCATCAGCACATGAGCTCCTGCCGGTAAGCTAATCGCAGCTTTTCCCGATCGATTTTTGGAAAATAAATTTTCTAACTTTGTGACGAATCCGTAACCAGCATCAGATGCCATCACAATCAGTTTGCCCGGTTCACCAATACTAACCCCCTCAAACTGAGCGCCGCTCGGAACCGTGAGGCGACCTGTTAGCGGTTCGCCCTGTCCCCTAGCCGAAGGCAACGTATGTGCCGCCAAGGTATAGGCGCGTCCTGTCGAATCAAGAAACACCGCGTTCTGGCTACTGCGCCCTTTTGCTTGCGCAAGATAGGCGTCCCCAGACTTATAAGCCAAACCGCTAGCGTCAATATCGTGTCCTTTTGCCGCTCTTGCCCAACCCTGTTTGGAAAGCACCAGGGTAACAGGTTCAGATGTCAGCAGGTCGGTTTCGCTATAGGCTTGCGCTTCCGTTCGCGCAACAATAGGTGAGCGCCGTTCATCGCCATAAAGCTCAGCATCAGCAATAATTTCTTTTTTAATCAATGTTTTGAGACGAGATTTCGATTCCAGAATTTTTTCTAATTGTGCCCGCTCTGCGTCCAGTTCAGCCTGCTCACCACGAATTTTTACCTCTTCAAGTTTAGCTAAGTGGCGCAATTTCAACTCCAAAATTGCTTCCGCCTGCACCGAAGATAAATTGAAGCGTTCCATTAACACTGGCTTGGGCTTATCCTCCTGGCGAATAATGGCAATCACCTCATCAATATTGAGATAGGCGACTAACAAGCCCTCAAGTACATGCAACCGATCCAGCACCAGATCCAAGCGGTGCTGTAATCGTCGCGTCACAACATTGGTGCGATAGGTTAGCCATTCGCTCAGCACTTCGACCAGACTGCGCACTTTGGGACGACCGTCCAGTCCAATCATGTTCATATTGACGCGATAGGTTCGCTCCAAATCGGTGGTCGCAAACAGATGCGCCATCAGTGATTCCACATCGACTCGATTTGAACGTGGCGTAATAATCAGGCGCGTTGGGTTCTCATGATCCGACTCGTCGCGCAAATCCGCTACCATCGGCAATTTCTTTGCCTGCATTTGCGCGGCAATCTGCTCCAACACCTTAGCGCCAGACACCTGATAAGGCAGCGCATTAACGACGATATCACCGCTTTCCTGATCATAAGTGGCACGCATGCGCAAAGATCCACGTCCGCTCTCGTACATTTTGATAATTTCTTCACGTGACGTGATAATTTCCGCCTGAGTGGGGAAGTCAGGGCCCTGGATCTGTTCACAAATTTGCGCCACAGTTGCATGCGGATTATCCAGCAACTGAATACAGGCGCTCGCGACTTCCTTCAAGTTATGTGGCGGAATATCGGTCGCCATTCCCACTGCAATACCGGTACCACCGTTTAATAAAATATTCGGCAACCGGGCGGGAAGGGTTACGGGTTCACGCAAGGTGCCATCAAAATTCAACGTCCAATCCACTGTACCCTGACCAAGTTCCTGCAGTAGCACTTCAGCATAAGGCGCTAACCGTGATTCGGTATAACGCATCGCCGCAAAGGACTTCGGATCATCAGCTGAACCCCAGTTGCCCTGCCCATCGACTAATGGATAACGGTACGAAAAAGACTGCGCCATCAACACCATTGCTTCATAGCAAGCACTATCTCCATGCGGATGAAATTTACCGAGGACATCGCCTACCGTGCGCGCTGACTTCTTAAACTTGGCAGTGGCTTTTAACCCCAGTTCAGACATCGCGTAAACAATACGCCGTTGCACCGGCTTTAGGCCATCGCCAATATGCGGCAAAGCCCGATCGAGGATGACGTACATCGAGTAATTTAAGTAGGCATCCTCGGAATATTGCTTCAGAGATAGACGCTCGACGCCCTCCCCTGAAAGATCAATCATATCCGTCATATTTTTAACCAGTATCGATTGTTAATTGATGGGCTGTTTGGATGTTAGGCCAGATTAGCAAGATCACCGGCACTTTCCAGCCATGCCTTGCGATCCTGCGCACGTTTTTTCGCCAGCAGTTTATCCATCACCTCAAAGGTTCCGTCCCCCGCTTCAATGGTCAGCTGCACCAGTCGGCGCGTATCCGGTGCCATGGTCGTCTCGCGCAGTTGCAATGGATTCATTTCGCCCAGACCTTTAAAACGCTGCACATTCACTTTGCCCTTCTTTTTTTCAGCCGCAATCATATCCAAATAGCCCTGTTTTTCATGCTCACTCAGGGCATAGTAAACTTCTTTCCCAACATCGATTCGAAACAGCGGCGGCATCGCGACGAAGATATGTCCGCCACTCACCAAGGGTTTAAAATGGCGTACAAAAAGAGCACAGAGTAAGGTCGCGATATGTAACCCATCCGAGTCAGCATCTGCCAAAATACAAATTTTGCCATAACGCAAACCACTAATATCTTCCGAGCCTGGGTCAACACCGAGCGCAACGGAAATATCATGGACTTCCTGCGACGCCAAAATTTCTCCTGAATCCACCTCCCAGGTGTTGAGGATCTTACCGCGCAATGGCAATACCGCCTGAAACTCCCTTTCGCGAGCTTGCTTGGCGGAACCTCCCGCCGAATCACCTTCGACCAAAAACAACTCTGTGCGACTCATGTCCTGACTGCTACAGTCAGAGAGTTTACCCGGCAACGCCGGACCGCTGGTAATTTTTTTGCGGATGACTTTTTTGCTCGCACGCAAGCGACGTTGTGCGCTGTCAATCGCCATATCCGCCAATTGCTCCGCCGCTTCGGTATGACTATTGAGCCACAGACTAAAGGCATCCTTAACAACCCCTGAGACAAAGGGTGCACACTGGCGCGAGGAAAGGCGTTCTTTGGTCTGCCCGGAGAACTGTGGGTCGGTCATTTTTACCGAAAGGATGTAGGCACAACGATCCCAAATATCTTCCGGTGACAACTTAACACCTCGCGGCACCAGATTGCGGAACTCACAAAATTCCCGCATAGCCTCCAACAGGCCGGTGCGAAAACCATTCACATGAGTGCCGCCCTGTGCAGTGGGAATGAGGTTGACATAGCTTTCCGTAATCAACTCGCCACCTTCTGGTAGCCATTGCACAGCCCAGTCTGCCGCTTCACCTTCTGCCGCTAACGCCCCAGTAAAGGGCTCCAAAGGTACGGTTTCATACTCACGGGTGGAGCCTGTCAGATAATCCTTGAGTCCATCTTCGTAATACCAGGTATCCTGTTCACCGCTGATATGATCGACAAAGCTAACTTCCAAGCCCGGGCAAAGTACTGCTTTGGCCCGCAGTGTGTGTTTTAAACGTGGCACTGAAAATTTAGGCGAATCAAAATAGCTAACATTCGGCCAGAAATGCACCTTGGTTCCGGTGTTACGCTGCCCGACCGTATCCACCACCCTTAAATCTTCCTGCTTGTCACCATCAGCAAAAACCGTCCGATATTTCTTACCATCGCGGCGTATTTCCACTTCCAAACGTCGTGACAAGGCATTGACGACAGACACGCCAACACCGTGCAGACCGCCAGAAAACTGATAATTCTTATTGGAAAACTTACCGCCCGCATGTAGTCGGGTCAGAATAAGTTCGACACCACTGACCCCTTCTTCTGGATGGATGTCTACCGGCATGCCTCGCCCGTCATCCTCTACCGAGAGTGAGCTATCTGGATGCAATTCGACATGGATGCGCTTGGCATACCCGGCAATTGCCTCATCAACACTGTTATCCACTACCTCTTGCGCCAAATGATTAGGCCGCGACGTATCGGTGTACATACCGGGACGTCGTTTGACCGGGTCAAGCCCGCTCAATACTTCAATGGATTCCGCCGTGTAGGTTGCAGTTGTCATAATGCTCTTAATTCGATGAGTTTCAGTTAATTACCAAGCCCGCAAAATGCAGTATATCAGGCACTGCCTGATCAAAATGATCAAACCCGTGCGAGCCACCTTGTCTTATTATCAACTTTGAATTCGCGTACTTATGTGCCGCTTCGCGATAATCGAGGGTATCATCACCTGTTTGCAGTAATACCAAATATTTGTTGGGATCGGTCAATTCCAACTGCTCGATTTGACGCAGTTGGTCAACCTCCCTTTGCGTAATATCATACCTTTGCTGAGTATGGTAATTACGCTGCTTTCCAAGTGCTTGCGCCATCATCCTATAGGGCGCTACTGCTGGATTAATCAGTACCGAATTAACCCCATATTTTTCCGTTAGGTAAGTGGCATAGTAGCCGCCAAGCGAGCTACCGATCAAGGTAATATTAAATTTGGATAGGTATTGTTCAATCAATTCGCACAACTGCTCAATCGCCAGTTGAGGACGATAATCCAAAGCCGGGGCAACATAACTTTCAGCACAGCCAATTTGGCTTAAATAGTTTTTTAAATATGCCGCTTTAAAGGATGCCGGTGAGCTGTTAAAACCGTGAATATAAATAATATAAGGCGCTAAGGCTGGCAACATAGAAACAATCAATTATCATCCTAACCTGTACATTACTTCAGAAAACCCTAGCAAAATCAAGCTTATCGACGGCATAGCCCTGCGCCAGACATTGCCGCAACCATTCTCCCAGATACAGGTTACGTTGCATTTTTTCATCCGGCTGATACATCTTTGCGTTGGGATAACGATATACGCCCTTTAGTTGCTGGCTGTTTTCCAGCTCAACCACTTCTGCCATACGGGCATCATGGTAAATGCGGATGAGCAGTGCTGGTTTTCTTAACCAATGACCGGCTTTATCCTGATGAGTAAAGCGAATGGTGGCGGTGTATTTAAACTCCTCTATCACTTCCAAGCAGATTTGTACCGGTTGATCTGATTTCGAGGCAACTCCGAAAATACGCCGTGTCGCTTGCTCCATTGTTGGCATTAATTTTTGTAATCGCGCATAGTTGGCTTCACACTCCGCCATCAGCTCGCAAAGATCTGGGACATACCGCAATTTTTTCATACTCTATTCATACAACCTGCACTCGATATGACTGGCTAGCACCACTCCTGTTGGAGCCGTTTTCGATTTAATTGTAACCACTGCAACGCCATTATTGTAGCGGCATTATTAATTATGCCGGAATCTATCGCCATAAATGCCCAATCTGCGGCAACCACTTCAACGCGAATATCTTCATGTTCATAATCCAACCCATGCACACCACCAACCCCCTGAGTATCGACTCGTCCACAATAGATAGCAACCTGTTCGTTGGTAGCGCCGGGGCTGACCCAATAATCATAGAGTTTTACCACGTCCTTAACCACACAGCCAGCTTCTTCCATCGCCTCTCTACGTACCACTTGCTCGGGAATTTCGCCCGGCTCTACCATGCCGGCTACCAACTCCAATAACCAAGGGCTACGCCTATCCTCCAGCGACCCGATACGAAACTGTTCAATTAAAATCACCTGATCCTGCTGTGGATCATACAACAAGGCCACCACCGCCAACCCCCGCACAAAAAGCTCACGCGTGAAAACCTCACTCCAACCCCCTTCAAACAGTTTATGACGCAGGGTAATTTCCTGCATTTCAAAAAAACCTTTAAACGGGCTTTCCTGCTTAATAATTTCAATATCGGCGCGATCAAACTGTGGTGCTAATTCAGCCGTATTACGCCGTTCGAACATAATGATCAACTCTTCTACCGCCAGACGGATTCTATCTCTTGACTCCCTAAAAGCAGCTAAAATACCTCCCTTTCGCTTGGCTTTTGCCGGATCCGGCAAATCCCAGTGTTGCCGCGCCACATTGCCAGGTAATACCGGACAGTTTTTATCGGCATGCGAGCACAATGTAATAACCCAATCATGTCGTTCAAGTATTCCTGGCTCAAGCGCATCTGATGTTTGCCCACTGATATCGATACCCACTTCAGCCATCACCTCAACTGTCCGTGGATTGACACCATGTGCTTCGATCCCCGATGAAGATATCTGCAACTGATAGGTTTTTGCCAAACTGGATTGCGCGAACAAATGTTTTGCCCAGCCTTCCGCCATCTGTGAGCGGCAAGAATTTCCGGTACATAAAAATAAAATGGACAGTTTATTCATGCTTTAACGATCTTAATCTTAAATGAAGGATAGATTTGATGCGAACTTGAGCACTGTTTTAGTCAGCATTAGCTCGCAGATTTTCTCGTGTCAAAAGGACAGTTTAGGGAGCGAGCTACACCTTGTCTATTTAAGATTGGCCGACGCTCCCATTCTCCCCTATAATTCAACACTGATTCTTCCGGTCGAACCTAAACCTCCATTTAATTCTGATATAAGCCTATGTTTCTAAGACAGTTCCGAAGACAGCTCCCAAGACAACTAAAAACAATTGTACTGTTCATCGTTAGCGTTATGATCAGCAATTATTGCTTGGCCACCGATTTGTTACAAATATTTGCGGAGGCTCAGAACGAAGATCCACAAGTACGTGCCGCTCATGCCCAATTGCAAGCAGAACTAGAAGCAATTCCGCAAAGCCGAGCCCTGCTGCTACCAGACCTGACTCTGAGTGCAAATACGGCAACGATTGACCGTGAATTCGCTGGTGGCAGTTCCAATACGCAAGAACGCTTTAACTCCAATGGTTATTCAGCGCGACTGACGCAACCATTATTTCGTGCTGACCGCTGGTTTCAACTGCTATCCGCCAAGGAAAGCAGTAAACAGGCGCTGGCTGAATACAGCAACGCCGAGCAGGACCTGATTATTCGAGTTGCCGAAGCCTATTTTAATATTCTGCGCGCCGAAGACAATCTCAGCTCAGCCGTAGCAGCAGAGACCGCCTTTCGACGACAACTGGATCAAACTCAGGAGCGTTTTGATGTAGGCCTGATTGCGGTAACCGATGTGCACGAAGCGCGCGCAGTGTATGATCTTTCTCGCGTTGTCCGTATCACCCAGGAAGAGGAACGCGACAATAGTTTCACCGCACTCGAGACTTTAACTAATAGCCGTTATAACAAAATCAATCAGCTTGATAAAAGCATGCCCATCACCAACCCTAATCCCGCCTCACTGCAGGAATGGATTGCCACGGCGCTGGAACACAATCTATCTCTCAACGCCAGTCAGCATCAGGTGGCAGCTGCGAAGCAGGAGGTTAAGCGACAGAAGTCCGGCCACTTGCCTACACTGGACGCCGTCGCAAGCTACTCCCACTCCGAAGACGGTGGTATTTCTTTTTTAGGGAACGAATCGGATATCGAAAACTATGCATTGGAATTAAACATTCCTATTTTCCAAGGCGGCGGCACCCAATCCCGAGTGCGTGAAGCACATCATCGCCTGACGCAAGCAAAAGAAAATTATGAGAATCAATATCGTACTATCAAGCAGGACATTCAACGCCAACACCGCACCGTTAACTCCGATGTGCTCCGTGTAGCGGCACGTAAACTGGCACTAAAATCCAGCCAGAGTGCTTTGGAAGCAACGGAAGGCGGCTATGAGGTTGGTACACGTAATATTGTCGATGTCTTGCAGGTAAGAAATACTCTGTTCGAAGCCCAGCGGAATTACTATAACGCTATCTATGATTACATTATCGATAGCCTGCGACTAAAAAGGATTGCTGGAACGCTCAGCGTTACCGACTTAGAGTCCTTTAATCGGTGGTTAACCCTCACCGAGGAGGGGAAGACTCCAAAAACCCCTTAATCTGCTCGAACATTCGTTGCTGAGCACCGCGGTTAGCCGCGATGACTGCCGCACCGGCGCTACTCATCTGCTGATGCAACGTGGGTTGTGTTAATACAGCCAACACAGCCGTACCCAATTCTGATGCGTTCGAGACTTCACGCATAGCACCTGCGACAAGCAACATCTCACTGACCTGAGCGAAATTAAAGCGATGCGGCCCGCAGATTACCGGTACTCCCAATGCAGCTGGCTCAAGAAAATTGTGCCCCCCAGTTGGCACCAGAGTACCGCCCACAAACGCCACATCTGCGGTAGCATACAATAGCAATAGCTCACCCATGGTATCACTCAGCATAACATGGGTGTCTGCGGTGACCGCCTCCCGCGCACTACGGCGCGAAACATTCAAGCCAGAGGACTGGCACAAAACCGCCGCCTGAGTAAACCGTTCTGGATGGCGCGGCACCAATACCAACAGTAAATCAGGCAGTTTCTGTCTTAGCCACTGGTAGGCTGCCAGCACCTGCTCGTCTTCACCCGCATGGGTACTCGCGGCAATCCAAACTGGCCGGTCATTACCCCAGCTACTGCGTATCCCCTGCGATTGGCTTTTAATTTCTTCTGGGACGCGGATATCAAACTTAAGGCTTCCCGTCACTACCAGCTGCTCTTGTAGCAAGCCAAGACTTAACAATCTCTCAGCATCTCCTGCAGTTTGCGCCGCAACCAGGCTGAGTTTACCTAGCATGCCTTTTGCCAATTTTGCAAAGCGTTGATAACCGCGTGCGGAACGTTCAGACATACGCGCGTTCATCACTATCTGCGGGATGTTATTCTGGTGACAACAGTGGATCAGATTCGGCCAAAGCTCAGTTTCCATGATCAACACCAGCTTTGGCTGAGTTTTCGCCAAAAACCGATTAACCGCACAGGGGATATCATACGGAATATAAACATGGAACACTGAGTCGCCAAATATTGCACGAACTCGATCGGAACCAGTGGGCGTCATGGTGGTAATCACTATTGGCAATTGCGGGTAGGCCTGCTGAATCTGCTTAATTAGTGGCGCAGCGGCAATGGTTTCCCCCACAGAGACCGAATGCAACCAAAGCCCGCCAGTTTGAGGCGGTGCCGGAAAAAAGCCTAAACGCTCAGGCCAGCGCTTGGCGTAATCGGGCGCTTTACGTGCTCGCCATAGCAGACGCAGAAAAATAAAGGGTAGTAACAGGTAGTAGA
Source organism: Pseudomonadales bacterium (assembly GCA_024234615.1). Taxonomy (NCBI): domain Bacteria; kingdom Pseudomonadati; phylum Pseudomonadota; class Gammaproteobacteria; order Pseudomonadales; species Pseudomonadales bacterium. Next base: position 387,452 of record JACKNY010000001.1, on the reverse strand, counting down.
CTAGCGTGTAAAAACACCGGTTCATTGGCGTTGTTTGATTTTTTCCACAATAGCGGTCGTGGATAGCTCATCGATAAAACTCAGCACCTTAACCTCTCCGCCATAGGAGCTTACTAGCTCAGCACCGACAATGTCACTCACCTTGTAATCGCCGCCTTTGACTAACACATCCGGCCGCACTTTTTGTAATAATTCTTCGGGGGTATCCTGAGCAAAGGGCACCACCCAGTCCACTGCGCCCAATCCAGCCAGCACCCGCATACGTCGTTCAACGGGATTAATGGGGCGCCCTGGGCCTTTTAAGCGCGCCACTGACTCATCGGTATTGACCGCCACGATTAGACGATCACCTAAACTCCCCGCTTCTTCGAGATAACCAACATGCCCCGCGTGAATAATATCGAAGCAACCATTCGTAAAAACTATTTTTTCCCCATGAGCATGGGCATCTTCAATCACCATGAGCAATTGCTCCTCACTCACCACTCCCCGCTCAGAACCTTGTTCACGCTGCACCGCTCTCCTGAGTTCCGGCACACTAACCGTCGCGGTACCCAACTTGGCGACAACCAAGCCAGCGGCGATATTCGCCAAGGCAACCGCTTGAGGCAAACCACTGCCAGCCGCCAAAGAGGCAGCGATTACCGAAATAACCGTATCTCCAGCTCCCGTCACATCAAACACTTCTCGCGCTCGGGCTGGCAAATGCAACTCTGCTTCACCGTCTCGCAACAGCGTCATGCCATGCTCACTGCGGGTTACCAGCAAAGCCTCTACTTTTAATTCTCGTAGCAGTGCAATGCCGCGATCGACCAACTCCTGCTCGCTATTGCAATGCCCGACAACGGCCTCAAATTCTTTGAGATTGGGGGTAATCAACGTTGCACCACGATATTTGGTAAAGTCGGTACCCTTGGGGTCAACCAGCACAGGCACCTTCGCAGCACGCGCCAGGGCAATCAGTTTTTGTGGTTCCTTTAACGCCCCCTTACCATAGTCTGAAAGCACCAGGGCACCGGTGTTGAGAATATAGCTTTTTAATTTAGCGGGAAATTGATCGACATCGCTCGCCTGAAATGCTTCTTCAAAATCCAGTCGTAACAGCTGCTGGTTTTGACTAATCACTCTGAGCTTGGTGATGGTCGGTCGGGTATCTGATGTCTGAAAATCGCAAATCACATCTACGGCTCCCAATCGTTCACACAAGGACTGGGCGGCTTCATCCTTGCCGACGACACCAATCAGCTCGGTTGTCGTTCCCAGCGCAGCAATATTTAACGACACGTTGGCTGCGCCGCCAGGACGTTCATCGCGATGCTTTACACCGACCACCGGAACCGGCGCTTCTGGAGATATACGTGAAGTACCGCCGTACCAATATCGATCCAGCATCACATCACCGATTACCGTGACGTGAGCCTGATTAAAACGGGGTATTTCCAACTTCATAGTTTCAATTCCAAACACTGAGAGTAGATCGGGCAAAGTATAGCAATATTGCCAACTAGAGGCGAAAGCTTGGTCATTCCTTCTCTAGGTTCAGACGTTAGGCTGGCAGTAAAGATTATGCCGCTCCAGGTTAAGCGCTGGCATTCTCATTGAACTGCATACGATAAAGCTGTGCATAGGCACCATCCTTCGCAAGCAACTCCTCATGCGTCCCCAGCTCGACAATACAGCCCTTGTCCATAACCGCTATTCGATTGGCGTTCTCAATGGTCGACAAACGATGTGCAATTACCAAGGTGGTGCGACCTTTTACCACCGTTTTTAGCGCTTCCTGGATGAAGCGTTCGGATTCGGTATCCAACGCAGAGGTCGCCTCGTCCAGGATTAGAATGGGCGCATCCTTGAGAATCGCTCGTGCTAGAGCCAAGCGCTGCCTTTGTCCTCCCGAAAGGGTTACGCCATCCTCGCCTATTTGAGTATTCATACCCAGCGGCAGAGTATCGATGAATTCGGTTGCATGCGCTGCTCTTGCCGCATCATCGATGGCTTCCTGCGACGCGTCGGCCAAATCACCATAGGCGATATTACGTGCAACCGTGTCCTGAAATAATACGATATCCTGATTCACGATAGCGATGTGCTTGCGTAAATCCTTTAAACAATAATCTTGAATCGGATGGCCATCGATTAGAATCTGCCCATATAGAGCTTCGTAAAAACGCGGCAACAAATTAACCAGAGTAGATTTGCCACTACCGGATCGCCCCACTAGCGCCAGCGTCTCGCCCGGCTCTATCGTTAAATTAATATGGCTCAGCACCGGCTCCTGCTCGCTCGTATAAGAGAAAGTCAGGTCGCGAAACTCAATGCGCCCATCAGGCTCATTTAGTGGCAAGGTACCTTCATCTAATTCCTGTTCCTGGTCGGTGATAGCAAAAATACTCTGCGCTGCAGCGATGCCTCGCTGAATTTTGGCATTGACTGAGGTTAACTGTTTCAGCGGCTTAGCGATTAGGCTAGCCGCCGTGATATAGGCCAGAAATTCACCGATATCCATTTCCCCTCTAAACCCTGGACTTAAACCAAACCAGAACAATATGGCTATTGATGAGAACATCAGTACCTGAATAATAGGCGTACTAATTTCATCAACCTTTGCCAGTTTTAAACTTTGCTTAAGATTATTGCTGCTGGCCACCTGGAATCGAGCCCTTTCATATTCCTTGCCGCCAAATGCACGCACCACCTGAAAGCCTTTAATCGCTTCTGAGGCAACATGGGTGACGCCACCCATTGAATCTTGGATACGTCTACTATATTTTCGAAAAAGCTTAGACGCGTAGCTCACGATCAGCCCGACAAAGGGACCTACAATCAGGAAAATCAGAGATAATTTCCAGTTCAACCAAAAGATATAGGCCAACAGTACAACCACTGTCAAACCTTCCCTAATAATGACTTTCAGCGCATCGGTGGCGGCGCCGGTAATTTGCTCGACATTAAAAGTAAGTGTGGAAATGAGGTGACCGGAGGTGTTGTTGCCAAAAAAGGCCCCCGGCAGCGTCAGCATATGATTAAACAAATCTTGACGCATTCGGTTCACTACATTACGCGCCACCAGAGCAATATAGTATCCGCCAAAATAAGAACCAACCCCTCTGAAAACCACGATGCCAACCACAGCGAGGGGGAGAAAATACTGGTAAGACTCCGGAGAACCCAGCTTAGTTAACGCCGCATCGGGTAAAAACCAGACGTTGGGAGGGGCACTCGAGCTTTGCTCAAAGGCGACAGGAACAAACTCCATCAATGAAGCAAAAGCAGCCTGTGTTGACGCGTACAAGGCGAAGCCCATCACGCTCAGTAAAAAGGCGCCCCAAAATAACCCGACATAAACCAATAGTCTTTTATAGGCCTGCCAGCCCGTTAGCTGGTTTGGTTCAGTCATAGCAAGTCATCTTGAACTGGTCATGTATGGTAATGATGATGAGCACCTTAATATTTCTTTGCACAATAAAATGCGTAGGCGCGGAGTAAATTTGCTGTCAACACAAACGCCTCTTTTCAATTGATGCAGGGATAATAGAGACTGGAATAGCGCTTGGCAAGAGCACTGTTATCACAGGAAAGGTCTTCTAACTGGAGGGGCCGAACGATTCCTAAGCGCTATACTTTAGTGCTATTCCTCAGTAAGACGCTGGTTTCCTATTTGGTTGGCTTGGCGGCGAACAATGTGCTGAATCAACTGCTCCTCTTCGGCGCACCCAACACAATCAAAATCCACCCTAAGTAGATAGGTACGGCCCTCATCGCCATCCAACCAATCGCAACCGACAATTCGTCCTTGCGTTCGAACATGGGTATTTGCAGGCTTTAGAACAATATTCAAAATCAACACCTGACCAATATCAAAGCGTTCCTGGCACTCGAAAGCCATACCACAGGCACTCAGGTTGACCTGCTTCGATTTCACATCAAGACCGCGAAGCCGGTCATAATCCAAATCGATTTCGGCAGCGATTATATCTATCTTTTTATTCAACAACCCAATTGCGTTGGCTGCTGCTGGACTGCTTTGCCAGAGAGTATTAAGCACTTCGGTGAGTTCCTGATCAATCGACTTCAACAAATCAATGGCTGTAATTTGGATGTTATCCGCTGATTTTGCATCCTCCTCAGCAGTTTCCACATCGACAAGCCGATAACTCAACCCGACAAGATCATCAATGCGAAAATAACGCCTTCTATCCGGTCTATCCATAAAGTTCACCTTGCATTGTACTCTTGAGCACGCCCTTTAAGTCGTCCATTCTGAGCAGAATCTAAAAGACTTCATCGGGTGTTAATATGAATGTGCTATCAAGATTAAACTCCCGTATCAATCCAGGGTCGATCTGCTGCATTTTCTTAAGCTCTTCGCTGGTTTCATCGTCCAGCCCCTGGTGAATTACAATTTCAACACGACGATTACGCGCACGATTCTCTTCATTATCGTTGGCAGCGATTGGTTTCGTGTCGGCAAATCCCGTCACCATAAACCGATTATGATCTAACGTATCTCCCGAAAATAATTCATGTGCCACCGACAGCGCACGCGCTGAAGACAAATCCCAATTAGAACGAAATACCGAAGTTGAAATTGGTATGCTATCCGTATGACCTTCCACTGACACCTTCCCCGGCACTGTTTTCAAGACATTACGCACCATCGCCATAACCGGTCGAAATTGTCGTCTTAGCTCCGCCGAACCAGACGGAAAAGAGCCTTGCTCACGCACTCTGATGATAATGCGTCGACCACGCGTCTCCACGTCGACCTTACCGGAGCTGATTTCCTTTTTTAGCGCACTGGCTAAATTTCGTGCATCGTCCTCTGTTGCCTTAATGAGTGTTTGCAACTTCTCTACCAACAACTGCTTGGCCAACTCTTCATCAACCGTCACTTTAATGTCAGACTTTTGATCCAGTTTCTGATCCGGTTTCGGCTCCTGCGGAGTCCGCTCACCAATGTCGAGGCTGCTTTGCGTATCATCAACTGTCGCTTGTCTCACTTCGCTGATGGGCGTCGGTTCAGGCCGTCCAGGACTAAATTCTTGCGCAATAACACTGGTACCTTTAGGGACATCTTTGACATTAATTTGGCGCTGTACGCCAAAGGCATCGCGCATAGAACCAGACAACTGCTTGTATTTCAGGACATCCATTTCCGAAAAAGACAGTAGCAGCACAAAAAAGCACATCAGCAGCGACATAAGATCGGCAAAGGTCGCCATCCACGCGGGAATCCCGGTCGGACATTCAGGGCAATCTTCTGTTATTTCTGCCATGGCTAAACTTCTTCACTCTGACGAGTAATTTGTTCACTCATCGTTAATACTGTCTTTGATTTAATGGCATGCAATGAACGTCGCAACTATTCTTTCTTCTTCGTCTCACGCTGCGAAGGTGCCAGATAGGTTTTGAGCATGGAGCTGATAACTCGTGGATTTTGACCCGCCTGTATCGCCATCAAAGCATCAATACAAAGCGATTTAACACGACCTTCTTCGACCTTGCGCAGCTCCAGCTTATTAGCGATAGGTATCGCCACCATATTAGCCAGCATCGCACCATAGAGTGTTGTCAGTAGCGCCACCGCCATCGCCGGACCGATAGCTTTTGGGTCATCCATATTTGATAGCATCGCAACCAGACCAACTAACGTACCTATCATTCCCATCGCCGGCGCGACATCGCCCATTGCCATAAAGACTTTTGCACCCCAGCCATGTCGCTCCTCCGTTTGTTTCATGTCCTTGACCAACATCTCTCGCACCACTTCACTATCATGACCATCCACCAACATTTTTATACCTTCCTTGAGAAATGGGTTGTTCACTTCCTTCCCTTCCAGTGCCAGTAATCCACCTTTGCGGGCCACATCAGCCAGCTCAACCACCAGCGGGATAAGCTCTTCAATTTTATCCAGTTTGTATATAAATGCCTTTCCGGCCACCTTAACAGCGCCCAAAAACTGACCCAGTGAGAACTTCATTAATACAACCATCAAACTGCCCACAATTACAATCAACAGTGACGGTACGTTCACAAAAATACCAACGGAACCACCCAGCACCATCGCCATAATGACAATACCAAATGCCCCAAGCATCCCAATTAAGGTCGCTAAATCCACGCTTTACTCCTAACAAATCTCTTGATTACTAGGCTAACACTCGCCTGCTATGCAAAATGAAGCTGATAAAGCTTATATCGGTCAAGCCAAAATGAACTGAAGTCCGCACGCCTCATTTTCGCCTATAAAAGCCCGGTTAACATTAAAAAATATTGTTATTTGAGCTTTCTTTTTTAATCTCGAAACTTGCGAGCAAAGATACTTGATAAAAACCGATCTATATCAAAAACCACCATTGACCGACCCGGGTTTGTTAGTTAACGTTGGCGCCTTGCTGAAATTAATAAAGCATTTATTGGGAATGAGGTTATGCCGAAAAAACCAAAGGGTTACGATTTTGAAAAAGCCTTAAGTGATCTGGAACAACTCGTAGAACGCATGGAGAACGGCGACTTTTCCCTGGAAGAATCTCTGCAGGCCTTTGAACAGGGCATAAAGTTAACCCGAGAATGCCAACGTATGCTGGCGCAGGCCGAGCAAAAAGTACAAATTCTGATTCAAGGTGAAGACAAAATCAAATTGGAACCTTTCGAATCAACGGAATAACCAATGCAAATTCAACCCTTTATTCGCCAGTGCCAGGAACGTAGTAACCAGCTCCTTGAAAAATGTCTACCTCCTGCTGAGGGCGATGCGTCACGTCTATACCAAGCCATGCGATATAGCGTCCTCAATGGCGGCAAACGTCTTCGTCCCGCCCTAGTTTACGCTACCGTCGTTGCCCTGCGCAGCCCCATTGAGCAAGGCGACGCGGCGGCCTGCGCAGTGGAACTCACTCATAGTTACTCGCTCATTCATGATGATCTGCCAGCAATGGATGATGATGATTTACGCAGAGGTCAGCCGACCTGCCACGTTGCTTACGACGAAGCCACTGCGATTCTGGCTGGTGATGCTCTACAGGTCCTGGCATTTGAGGTTATTGCTGATGACTCTAGCCACTCCATCAGTGACGTGAATAAGCTACGAATGCTCAAAGCCCTAGCACAATCTACCGGCTACAACGGTATGGTCGCCGGTCAGGCTATTGATCTTTACAGCGTAGGCAAGCCTCTTAGCCTTGAGCAACTCAAGCATATGCACAACTGCAAAACCGGTGCCTTAATTAAAGCCTGTGTTACGCTCGGCGCACTCGCGACCAATCAGGCTACTCAGGAACAGCTGCAGGCTTTTGAAACCTTTGCTATCTGCATCGGCTTAGCTTTTCAGATTAAAGATGACATACTCGATGTCGAGGGCGATACGCAAACCTTAGGCAAGTCACAGGGCGCTGACCTTGCCCTAAACAAACCAACCTATACCTCGATTCTGGGCCTGGAGCAAGCCAAACGAGAGGCCAACGAGCAGCATCAAAATGCCATTCGTGCCCTATCCATTTTTGGCCCGGAAGCGGATGCTTTAAGGGAGCTGGCAACCTATATCATTGAGCGAAACAGATAATTTCGTTAACCAATCTCATACCGAACAGACTGATTTTCCTGATACCACCCCGGACTTTTTAACTAATCACCCCTGAATTAACTATCAACAGGCCTGGGTAACATAGTGTAAAATGCTAAGTCTAATTCGATTGATAACCGGCCCACTGCATGTTTGACCAAATTCCAAGTACGATTCCCTCCACGCCGCTGCTCGATAAAATTGAGACTCCCAACGAGCTCAGATTACTCGCCGAGGCCGACCTCCCACAGTTGGCTAAAGAACTTCGTGAGTATCTTCTCTATTGTGTAGGCCAATCCGGCGGCCATTTCGGGGCTGGCCTTGGTGTCGTCGAACTCACTGTCGCATTACATTATTTATATAACACACCCGAAGACCGACTGATTTGGGATGTTGGCCACCAGGCCTATCCACATAAAATATTAACCGGCAGGCGCGGTCGCATGACCAGTATGCGTCAAAAGGGCGGTTTAACCGCATTTCCGAGCCGTACGGAAAGCCCCTATGACGCTTTCGGAGTCGGCCACTCCAGCACTTCTATCAGTGCCGCACTGGGAATGGCCTTAGCCGCAAGGCAATTGGGGGCGAAACGCAAAATTGCCGCCGTTATAGGTGATGGTGCGTTAACCGCAGGCATGGCATTCGAAGCGCTCCATCACGCAGCGCATACCAAGGCCGATATCCTCGTGATCTTGAATGATAACGATATGTCCATATCACGCAACGTCGGCGGCTTGTCAAATTATCTCGCCAAGATACTCACCAGCAAGGTTTATCATAATGTCCGCGAAGGCGGCAAAAAGGTTTTAAGCAACCTGCCCGGCGCTCTGGAAATGGCAAGACGAACGGAAGAGCATATGAAGGGAATGGTTGTTCCGGGAACCCTCTTCGAAGAAATGGGTTTTAATTATATCGGCCCGATTGATGGTCATGACCTGGATATTTTGATCCCTACGATTGGCAAAATGATGGAATTGTCCGGACCGCAATTCCTGCATATCATCACCAAAAAGGGCAAAGACTTTAAACCCGCCGAAGATGACCCTGTGGGCTATCACGCCATTAATAAACTGGAACCCAAGCCGGCCTTGGAGCTGGCTATACCAAAGATATCCTCCCCAAAATACTCCAATGTATTTGGCGAATGGATATGCGATATGGCGCAACAGGACGAACGTCTGGTAGGTATCACACCAGCGATGGAGGAAGGCTCAGGTCTGACTCGCTTCGCGCAAGAATTTCCAGAGCGCTATTATGACGTCGCCATCGCTGAGCAACATGCCGTAACCTTGGCCGCAGGTTTGGCCTGCGAGTCGCTGAAGCCGGTGGTCGCAATTTACTCCACGTTCCTACAACGCGCCTACGACCAGCTCATTCATGATGTAGCACTGCAAAATTTAGACATACTGTTCGCTATTGACCGCGCTGGTTTAGTGGGACAAGACGGCCCCACCCATGCCGGAAGTTTTGATCTAACCTATCTACGTTGCGTCCCCAACATGCTGATAATGGCGCCTGCTGACGAAAATGAAACCCGCCAGATGCTTTATACTGGCTATCTCTATCAAGGCCCAGCCGCTGTGCGTTATCCGCGCGGGACCGGCCCCGGAGTAGCGATTGAAAAGAAAATGCGGGCATTGGCAATTGGTAAAGGAGAGCTACGTAGGGAAGGGCAAGATGTCGCCATTTTATGCTTCGGCACCTTGCTGGCTCAGGCGCTGGAGGCGGCTGATGAGCTGAATGCAACGGTCGCGAATATGCGCTTCGTTAAGCCTTTGGATGAAGCATTGGTTATTCGCCTTGCGCAAGAGCACGATTTGCTGGTAACACTAGAAGAAAATAGTCTTCTAGGCGGCGCGGGGTCGGCGATCAATGAACTAGTTGCTGCGAAGCACCTTAAGATTTCTTTGCTTAATTTAGGTTTACCCGACCGTTTTGTTGATCATGGCAAGCCTTATGAAATGCTGGCGGAGTGCGGGCTGGATAAAAGCGGAATTTTGGCAGCGATTCAAGCACGCTTGTGCACAGATAAAAAAGAAAACCCTACCAAAGGCGCGGTACGACCCGCCAAGACCGTCAGCTAATTCGCAACCGCTAATTGGTAATACCTGACTTAGCGCAGGCTGCGGCTTAAAATAAGTGTCCTAACTTACCGGCTTTGGTTTCAAGATACTTCTCATTATGCGGATTTTGGCCGGTTTGCAACGGAATCCGTTCTACCACATGAATGCCAAACTTTTCTAACGCTTGCACCTTCACAGGATTGTTGGTCATCAAACGAATACGCTGAATATTGAGCTGTTTTAACATCGCTTGGCAGATGCTGTAATCGCGCATATCCGCACCAAATCCTAATTGCTCATTCGCTTCCACGGTATCAGCACCGGCATCCTGTAGTTCATAGGCTTTAATTTTATTGGCCAAGCCAATACCTCGACCCTCCTGACGCAAGTAAAGCAGAACGCCCCGCCCTTCCTCGGAAATTCTTTTCAGTGCTTCCTGTAGTTGATGACCACAGTCACATCGCAGACTGAACAAGGCATCGCCAGTAAGGCATTCAGAATGGATCCTTCCCAGTACCGGCTCGCCGTCGCCGACGTCACCCAAAGTAAGCGCTATATGCTCTTTCCCCGAGTCATCGTCATCAAAACCGTGAATCGTGAAATTAGCCCATTTTGTAGGCAATTTGGAAGATGCTACATATCGGATTGACACTGATAACCTCGGTAAAATTTCGCAGGGCGTGAATTTTACCAGGAGAAGGGTGAAAAAAGCGAACCAAAATCACCCCTAAAGTGAACAGTTCTAGTACGATGGCAGATCAGTACTTCTGTGTCATCGTCATGATGCCGTTATCTTCAGCAATTTCGACATGCCTTAGATAGGTCATACCGAGCAATGCGTAAATGGGGTAAACGCCTTCTAATACTGAAGCCCGGACATTTTTAACCTCTATATCACCGACCTTAATGCTATCCAGGGTTACCGCATAAGCCTTGACAATGCCTCCAGCCGTCCCAACCTGTCCCAATTCTCCCTGCGCAAACGCTATCCCTAAGCGCCTTGCTTCCAGCGTGTTTAGTGCCACCGAGGTTGCGCCTGTATCCACTAAAAATCGGACGGGCTGACCATTAATGCTGCCAGACGTAAAGTATTGTCCAGCTTGGTTAATGGCTACGGAATGACTTAGCGACTGCCTTTTTTCATAACCACCCGTCACCGCACGTGAAAGCGCCAAATGGTGCTCATCACCGTTTACTCGCAAGACTGCGGCATTGCGGGAAGTGGCGATAAGCGCCACCCCTTCCGGGCTGGTTTGACCAACCTTTAACATGCGTTGCTTGCCTTTGATATAGACGACTGCCGTATCCTTGAACAATCCGACTACTTGTACATCCTGTATTTCTAACGCGTAGCCGAAACGCACAATAAGAAAAAGTGCAAGAAAAGATAGCATCCTTCGCCTCAGCATTTACACACCTCCTTGGATATAGACAATTATTTGTAATCCAATAGAGGCATAAATACCGGCCAACAAATCATCCAGCATGATGCCAAATCCGCCAGACACTGTCTTATCAGCTTTTGCGATTGGCCAAGGTTTAAAAATGTCAAACAACCGGAACAAGACAAAGCCCACTAAAACCCATAGCCAACCCGTGGGTGCAGCAATCATAGTCACCCAATAACCCACTATTTCATCCCAGACAATACCGCCATGATCGTGCACACCAATATCCTTCGCCGTTTTCCCGCAAATTTGGATGCCAACGACAAAAGCCACCAGTACCACCAACAGGTAACTTGCCCAATGCAAATGCTGCAATAATAAAAACAACAACATACCGACTAACGTGCCAAAAGTGCCTGGGGCTACTGGCGCCGCACCACTACCAAAACCAAAGGCTATAAAATGCAGTGGGTTACGCCAAATACTGGCTGGTGCGTTATTCATCTTGCCCTATCGTTCCTCGTCTAGAAATGCTGGTAACCCGCAGCTAAAGCTGAATCGACAGGCTCTCCCTGTGCATTATAAAGTCTGATCCCTGGCTCTGCTTCGACGCAGCCAATACAGGTGATGGCAAGGCCTAGCTGCTTAGCAAGCTCAGCAACCTTATCTGCCTGCGTTGGAGCGACACAGAAACACAACTCATAGTCATCGCCTCCGGAAAGGGCCATTTCGATTGCCCGCTCCGAGCCGAAAACCGCCTTCAGCTGTACTGACAAGGGCAACCTTGCCAATTCGACACGAGCACCAACACCGCTACGTTTTGTAATATGTCCAATATCTGCTAGTAACCCATCGGAGATATCAATAGCCGCATGGGCCAAGCCTCTCAGGCACTGACCAAATTTCAGTCGTGCTTGGGGGCGCAAAAATCTTGTTTGTAAATAGTCATCTTGCAGCGAGCTTTCCTTATTCTGAAGCAACCTGAGGCCGCCAGCTGCATCACCCAGACTACCAGTGACATAGATAAGATCGCCCACTTTAGCTCCATCTCTGCATAATGCCTGGGCGCTCGGCACATAACCCAGCACCTGAATACTAATAGTCAATGGCCCACGGGTGGTGTCTCCCCCTATCAGTGGCAATTGGTAACTACGAGCCAGCTCGAACAACCCTCGACTAAATTCCTTAAGCCATTCTTCATCCGCTCCGGGCAATGTCAGCGCCAAGGTAAACCATGCAGGCTCCGCTCCCATTGCGGCCAAATCACTGAGGTTCACCGCAAGACTGCGGAAACCGATATCGTAAGGGTTAGCCTCCGAAAGGAAATGTACCCCGGCGACCAATGTATCCACGGCAACAATCAGATCATGGTCCGGTCGTGGGGAGATAATAGCGCCATCATCGCCGATACCTAAAACTAAATCAGCACATTGCTTCTGGGCGGTACTATCGTCAAAATACTGCTTGATCAGCTCGAATTCGGATATAGGCATAACGACTTTTGAAGATTAGTCTGTTTAAATTTCGTTGCTGCGAAGCTCGCGTGCTAACTTGTCGAGTATACCGTTCACATATTTATGGCCATCGGTAGCGCCAAAAGCCTTCGTCAAATTCACGCCTTCATTGATGACGACTTTGTAAGGAACATCCTTGCGTTTAGCCAATTCATAGGCGCCCATGCGTAAGATGGTGAGTTCAATCGGCGTCAATTCTTTTAGCGTACGATCCAGATGCGGCGTAATCAAATCATCAAGCTGGCTAAGCTGAGCCGGGATACGATGCAAAAGTTCACAGAAATACTCCTGATCAACCACCTTCATGTCGTTATCTTCGCGAAACTCTGCTTCGACGGTTGCCAACGAAGCCCCTGCCATTTGCCACTGGTACAATGCCTGCAACGCCAATCGCCGCGCCAACCGCCGTGCGGTGGGACTCATTTTTTTACCTTTAGGTGCTGAATTTTTAGATTCCACAAAGGCCAGCATCAGGCTTTCATATTGCGTAATAGGCTGACCATTTCCAACGCTGTCAGCGCAGCTTCCTCACCTTTATTGCCAGCCTTGGTGCCGGAGCGCTCAATCGCTTGCTCAATACTGTCAACGGTTAAAATCCCAAATGCAACAGGCAACCCGGTGGCTAAAGAGATTTGGCCAAGCCCTTTCGTACATTCACCCGCTACGTATTCAAAATGAGGAGTGCCTCCACGAATCACCGCACCCAAAGCCACCACTGCATCATAATTGCCACTGGTTGCTGCATGCTGCGCCGCGAGCGGGATTTCAAATGCACCCGGCACCCGAATTACCGTGAGATTGCTCTCTGCAACACCGTGGCGTTTTAGCGTGTCGACTGCGCCGGAAAGTAAACTCTCCACGACAAAGCTGTTAAAGCGCCCCACTATCAATGCAAACCGTGCAGTGGTCGCTGAAAAATCGCCCTCTATTGTTTTCATCATTGTTTTTCCTATCTTTATGAATATCTAAATTTTTAAATCGACAGCTAATTAAGCAAACCCATTGTCGCGTAATTTCGCCAAATCCAATCCAGTTCCAGCGTTCGGGTCGGCGGCTCTCTCCCCCAACAACAAACGCTCCAAATAGCGTGCAATCAGATCGACCTCTAAATTCACCTGAGTACCAACCTGATAACCACCAATCACCGTCTCTTTTACGGTATGCGGGATAATATTAATATCAAAGTTCGCCCCAGAAACGGCGTTGACCGTCAAACTCGTGCCATCAATACAAATCGAGCCTTTCTCGGCGATATATTTAGCTAACTGCGAGGGTGCCCGAATAGTAAATTTTACTGAACGTGCATCATCATGACGATTCACCACTTCGCCAATACCATCCACATGTCCAGTCACTAAGTGGCCGCCCATGCGGGTTTCCGGTGTTAAGGATTTCTCCAGATTAACTGCCACCCCGGTTTTTGCGAACCGAAAACTGGTACGTTCAATCGATTCCCTTGATACATCCGCCCAAAAACCGTCTCCGGGTAGCTCTATCACGGTTAGGCAGACGCCGTTGGTAGCAATACTATCACCCAACGCTACATCACCGAGATCAAGCACACCTGTTTTGACATAAAGACGGACATCACCGCCGCGCTGCTCCATCGCTGCGATCTTACCGACAGCCTGAATAATTCCTGTGAACATTTATCTTTTCACCCTTGTCTGTGGCTATCTTGGGCTACTAACTAGTCGCGGCCACTATAGCATTAATTCTTAAATCCTCTCCAACATTACGCACGTCTTTAATCTCTATTTTGATTTGATCAGACATACTCTGTAAACCCGGCAAATTAAACAAGCTGCGCGCATCACCACCCAACAATTTTGGCGCCACATAAAGTACCAGCTCGTCGACCAAACCCAGCTGTAAAAAGGCCCCACTCAGCGTCGCCCCAGCCTCCAACAACACTTCATTACATTCACGCTGCGCCAGCTCTTTTAATACCGCTTTAAGATCGACCTGACCCTGTTCATTGGCTAGCACTAAGGTTTCAATACCCTGTTCGGCCAGCAAGCCACCTGATGCATTGTGCTCTGCACCGATCACAAGAACATCTTGCGTTTGATCTAGTAGTTTAGCCGTTGCCGGAATTCGAAAGCGTGAATCTAACAGCACTCGCAATGGCTGACGCTGAACCACCTCTAAGGCATTTTCCAAACCTAACTCGTCACTACGTAAGTTAAGCGATGGGTTATCCAAGACAGCCGTGCCAACACCTGTAATAATAGCCGAACTACGCGCTCTTAAGCGTTGCACATCTGAACGCGCCGCGGGTCCGGTAATCCACTGACTTTCGCCGCTGGCCATGGCGGTGCGCCCATCCAAGCTCATCGCCAACTTACAACGTACTAATGGTAACCCTAGTTCCATACGTTTGATAAAACCCGGGTTTAGTTCTCGTGCTTGCTGTTCCAGCACTGCATTAACCACCGGTATCCCGGCCTGTCGCAGCCGCTCAAAACCGCGCCCGGACACCAGCGGGTTGGGATCTTGCATGGCACAAACCACCTCAACAATACCAGCCCTTATCAACTGATCTGCGCAGGGTGGCGTTTTTCCGGTATGGCTACAGGGTTCTAAAGTAACGTAGACAGTCGCACCCTTTGCGCTTTCACCTGCCGCTTTCAGCGCCTCAACTTCCGCATGCCCGGCGCCAGCTGTTTGGTGCCACCCTTCTGCCACTATTTGGCCATCTTTTACCACCACACAACCAACCCGAGGATTAGGGTCCGTGGTATACAAACCGCGTTTGGCCAATTGCAATGCCCGCGCCATAAAGCGTTCGTGATTAACTTCAGTGCTCATCAACTATTCACTTTTCGCCAGCCGTTCAATTTCTTCACGAAACTGATCCAAATCCTGAAAGTGTCGGTACACAGAGGCAAAGCGGATATAGGCAACTTCATCCAATTCCTTGAGCTGCTCCATTACCATTTCCCCCACCATCAGGGATTCGACCTCTCTTTCGCCCAGCGCCCTCAGCTTATGCTTCATCTGGCTGATCGCAGTTTCGATTTGTTCAACGCTCACCGGGCGTTTTTCGAGGGCACGCTGCATACCATTACGCAGCTTTTCTTCGTCAAAGGGAACGCGACTACCATCTCGCTTCACTAGACGAGGCATCCACAGCTCTGCTGTTTCGAAGGTGGTAAAACGCTCGCCGCACTGCGTACATTCACGACGCCGACGAACCTGCTCACCTTCCGCCACTAAACGCGAATCGATCACCTTGGTGTCATCGGCACGACAAAAGGGGCAATGCATAGGTATGTTCCATAATCACAAAAGGACTTTATTGTAACAGGACTCAAACCCGCGACAAACCAGCACTTGCGACGATAAGTGATTAGATTTCCCAGAACCTCGATCAGATTGAGTTAAATCAACTTTTGCATTAACCTAGCGTTCTTTATCACCAGCAGGATATCAATTCGTATGGCGCAATATGCATACACATTAAACCGGGTTTCCAAGATTGTTCCACCCAAACGCGAAATTTTAAAAAATATCTCACTGTCCTTTTTCCCAGGTGCAAAAATTGGTGTGCTCGGGCTTAATGGATCGGGAAAGTCCAGCCTGCTAAAGATTATGGCTGGCGTGGATAAAGAGTTTGATGGCGAAGCAAGACTCTCACCGGAATTAAAGGTCGGATACTTACCTCAGGAACCGCAGCTGGATCCGACCAAAGACGTGCGCGGCAATGTTGAAGACGGTCTGGGTGAAGCCTTCAGCGCGCTTGCCGACTTGGACAAGGTCTATGCTGCCTATGCCGAACCCGATGCCGATTTCGATCAGCTTGCTAAAGAGCAAGCGCGGCTGGAAGACATCATTCAAGCCAACGATGCTCATAACCTGGAGCACAAGATGGAGGTCGCCGCCGATGCGTTACGTTTACCGCCCTGGGATGCTGATGTAACCAAACTATCCGGCGGAGAAAGGCGCCGTGTGGCTCTCTGTCGCTTACTGCTGTCTAACCCAGACATGTTGCTGTTAGATGAGCCCACCAACCACCTCGACGCAGAAAGTGTCGGTTGGCTCGAGCGTTTCCTGCATGAATTTCCCGGTACCGTGGTAGCTATCACCCACGATCGTTATTTCCTCGATAATGCCGCCGGTTGGATTTTAGAACTAGACCGTGGCCGCGGTATTCCTTACGAGGGCAACTACTCTAGCTGGCTGGAACAAAAAGAGAAGCGCCTAGAAAGTGAGGAAAAACAGGAGGCTGCGCACCAAAAAACCATTAAAGCTGAATTGGAATGGGTGCGAGCTAATCCGAAAGGACGTCAAGCTAAGAGCAAAGCCCGTCTGGCACGCTTTGATGATTTAAACTCGCAGGATTTTCAAAAGCGCAGCGAAACCCAGGAGATCTATATTCCACCTGGCCCACGCTTAGGCGATAAAGTGATTGAACTGGAAAATGTCACCAAAGCCTTCGGCGAGCAGCTATTACTGGATAACCTGAGTTTTAAAGTGCCGCCGGGAAGTATTGTCGGCGTGATAGGCGGTAATGGTGCCGGTAAATCAACACTGTTTAAAATGATTGCCGGCGCGGAACAACCGGATTCTGGAAAAATCATTTTGGGTGACACAGTGAAGCTTGCCTACGTCGACCAAATGCGCGATCTGGATGGTAGCAAGACCGTCTGGGAAGAACTGTCCAATGGTCAGGACATAATACAGATTGGTAATTACCAAATCCCTTCACGCGCCTATGCTGGCCGCTTTAATTTTAAAGGCGGGGATCAACAAAAATTCGTTAAGGATTTATCCGGTGGAGAGCGCAATCGTCTACATTTGGCAAAACTATTAAAGCAAGGTGCTAATGTGCTGCTGCTCGACGAACCCACCAATGATCTCGATGTAGAGACCCTACGCGCACTGGAGGAAGCTTTACTAGCCTTTCCGGGCTGCGCCATTGTGATTTCCCACGACCGTTGGTTCTTGGATCGTATCGCTACCCACATTTTAGCTTTTGAGGGCAACAGTCAGGTAGTGTTCTTCGAAGGTAACTACAGCGAATACGAAACGGATCATAAGCAAAGAACCGGTGGCGACGATCAACCCAAAAGAATGCGCTATAAGCGTTTAGCCTAAGCTACTTAGCCGCCAACCCAATTATCTGCAATAGTCGATAATTGGGTTATAGCACAGCCAACGCTTCGCTGAGCTTTGCAATGCCGACTATTTCCATACCTTTAACGCCATTCTTTGGTACATTCGCCTTCGGCACAATGGCGCGTTTGAAACCATGTTTCACCGCTTCCTGTAGGCGTTCCTGTCCGCTGGGCACTGGCCGAATCTCACCGGATAAACCGACTTCACCAAAAGCAATCAGGTCACGCGGTAAAGGCCTATCTTTAAAGCTAGAAACCACCGCTAACAATAACGCTAGATCTGCGCTGGTTTCCAATACCTTAACGCCACCAACAACATTCACGAAAACGTCCTGGTCTCCCATATGCAGCCCTGCATGCCGGTGCAAAACTGCGAGCAACATAGATAGACGGTTCTGGTCCAAACCAAGGGTAACGCGTTTAGGGTGGCCAAATTGACTTTGATCCACTAGCGCCTGAATCTCCACTAACAATGGCCGTGTACCTTCCCAAACCACCATGACCAGGCTACCTGCTGCGAGCTCCTCCGCTCGTGACAGAAATATCGCACTGGGGTTTTTTACTTCCCGCAAGCCCGCTTCCATCATCGCAAACACACCGAGCTCATTGACCGCGCCAAACCGATTTTTAATGCCGCGCAAGGTCCGAAAACGACTATCACTGGTGCCTTCCAACATAATCGAGCAATCAATCATATGCTCTAACACCTTCGGACCAGCCAAGCTGCCGTCCTTAGTCACATGTCCTACCATCAATACTGCGGTATCTGTTTGTTTCGCAAACCGGGTCAAATAGGCAGCGCTTTCGCGTACCTGAGAAACACTGCCCGGCGCTGAACTTATATCCGCTAAATGCATAACTTGAATACTGTCGATAACGAGTAATTTGGGCTTATGCTGCTGAGCGGCCGAACAGATACTCTCAACACTGGTTTCGGAAAGGAGCTTAAGTTGATCGGTGGGCAACTGTAATCGCTTAGCTCTAAGTGCTACCTGTTGCAGGGACTCTTCACCGGTAACATAAAGTGCGTCGAGCTTGGTGGCCAAATGACACAGGGTTTGTAATAGCAATGTGCTTTTCCCCGCGCCGGGATGGCCACCAATCAATACCACGGAACCCGGTACGATGCCACCGCCCAAAACGCGATCAAACTCTTCGATATCGGTAGTAATGCGCGGCAGGTCTGCTAAATTAATTTCATCGAGCTTCTGTACTGATGAACGTTTGCCGCCGTAACCCTCAAACTGTACCTGAGCGGTGGTGGATGCGGGAAGCCTAAATTCAGTAATTGTATTCCAGCCACTACAGTCTACACATTGACCTTGCCATTTCGAATATTCGGAGCCACAGTCCGCACAAACATAGGCGGTTTTAGTTTTTGCTTTGGCCATTGTATTCGCGCGTTAAGCTATTCCTAAGTATGGTAAGGCTCACTAAGTTCATGCACGGCGTCGATAAAAACCTTAGCATGATCTGGGTTAGCAAACTGGGAAATACCATGCCCCAAGTTAAAGACATGACCGTTACCAGACCCATAACTCTTGAGTATTGAGGCAACTTCCTGACGAATTCGCACCGGTTCGGCAAATAACATGAAGGGGTCCATATTGCCTTGTAAGGCAGCCTGACCGCCGACACGCTGACGTGCCTGACCGATATCTGTGGTCCAATCCAAACCTAAACAATCTGCCCCAGTCATCGCCATTTGCTCTAACCACTGACCACCACCTTTGGTGAACAAAATCACTGGCACCTTACGTCCTTCATTCTCCCTGATTAACCCCTGCACAATCTGCTTCATGTAATTGAGGGAAAACTCCTCATAACATGGGCCGCTTAATACCCCACCCCAGGTATCAAATATTTGCACTGCTTGCGCACCCGCTCGAATTTGTGCATTCAGGTAGGAAATAACCGATTGTGCGAGTACATCCAGCATCCGGTGCATGGCTTCAGGTTGCCTGACCATAAACTCTTTTACATAGCGAAACTCACGTGTTGAGCCACCCTCAACCATATAGGTCGCCAGGGTCCAGGGGCTACCGGAAAAACCGATCAAGGGAACCCGGCCATTGAGTTCACGTCGGATTGTCCGCACCGCGTTCATCACATAATCCAGATCGGTATCGCCGTCCGTAACTCGCAAGTTATCAACATCGGAGGCCTGACGAATCACTTTTTTAAACTTCGGACCCTCGCCAGTTTCAAAATATAAACCTAAACCCATCGCGTCCGGTATGGTGAGAATATCGGAAAATAAAATGGCTGCATCCAGCTCAAAACGTTCTAGTGGCTGCAATGTCACTTCGCAAGCTAAATCGGCGTTGCGGCACAGATCCATAAAATTACCCGCACGTTCGCGAGTGGCTTTATATTCAGGCAAATATCGCCCCGCCTGCCGCATCATCCAAACAGGTGTGCGGTCAACCGGTTGCAAGGAAAGGGCGCGCAGGAATCGATCATTCTTTATTTCGGACATAATGTACTGCTTTTTAGGTTCAGGTTTATTCGGGCTATTTCGCTATTGATGGAAGTGCGCCAATATACTGCAAATTCTTCTTGGAGTATATTGAGGATGTACCACTTACGAAGGCGAAAATTACTTTACATCTGTTTAGCGTCTATTTTGCATCACATTTAGTCCTGGTTACGCTTCACCAAGCCTTTTTGAATGCCGCTGACTCGCCTGATCCAGGCGGACTTCGGTCGCAGCTTTTTGGGTAATGCTGCGGCCGCATTTACTGCTTGCTGTCGATCAGAAAAATCCCCATAAACCAATACATACCAAGGGCCATCCTGATACTCAGTTCTAAAATATCTATATTTTTCATCGGAAGGCAACCCTTTTAACATCGCAAGAATACCCTGTTCTTCACGCAAGCCAAGAAGCTGAACTGTATAGTTATTGGGATCAATCGCCAAAATCGCCTCTTCATCAGGGGAAAAGGAGGGGTCGCCCTCTCCCGATACCAGAGTGGATGGCGTGCTATCTAGTATTGAGTTTTCCTCTACCTGCGTTAGTGTTTTAGTGTGCTCCGAGTCATCCAATAGGTTACTTGGCGTCATTTCCTTTTTATTTTTAATGAGTGAGCCTTGGTCTATTTTCGCTCGCTGTTCTGTTAATGAAAAAGGAGTATGTGAATCAATCAATTCCTGACTGGATTCAAACTCCAGGCGGTTAGTTATAGGAGCGCTCACCACGCCTCCAGCCATCTCAGCCAGGTCTGAATTTAACCCACCAACACTTGCCTTTGCCGCAGACTGCCGCTCAACACGTCGTACTGTTATAGGTTGGCTTATATCTACACTTGGCGTGACAACCTCCTCCGATGCTCTATTTTTTGGCCAAAACAACGCAGTGCTTACCACCATGACCGATAGAGCTAATATCACTCCAGACGCTCGCTTCCAATGAGAACGGGTTTCTCCGCGCAACAGCCGTTCCACACCATCCTCTAATATCTGTTGTGTGCACCGGTTAATCTGTCCTGGCAACCCCTGGGACTGCTGGTAAATTTCTAAAAATTCTGCGTCGCTAAAGGGTAGGCTTGATTGCTGACCTGATTGATTAAAGAGGTCATGCAGATACTGCTTGCAGTCCTTAAAAGTAAAAGCCTCTAGGCTGTGACGATAGATTAACTGTGTATTATTTTGTATCAAGGGCAGCGCAGTTAGACCTTCATACAAAGAAGGCTCACCAGACAAAATAACCTGTAAACTGGCTGAATGTTTTAAGGCTAATTCGACTAAAGGCTCGAGCACGCTGCGCTTTAGTAGATGGGCATCATCGATAACAATCATGCAGCGCTCGGCATCAGTCGCCAAATCAGTGAAAAAACCACTGAGTTTCACCAATATTAGTGCTTTATCGGGCGTTTCATCAGCCGCCAACTCGAAGGCTTTGCTTATTTCCCGAAGCACCTGGTTGGGGGTATCCAACTTTAGCGCAGATATTCGACAAAGCCTTTCATTACCACTCTGCCGCCTCAGAAACTCCTCTAAAATGGTTGTTTTCCCAGCGCCTTTTTCTCCGGTCAACACGATGAGTTTCTCGCCATAGTTGACTAGGTGAGACAACAGGCGCAGCAATTTTTCCAGTTCTGGCGTGACCAATAGAATGTCGGCGGCAAATGGATCTGCCTTTATGCCGTAATAATTGAGGTACTGATGCTCCGTTTGAGATGTCTTTATCTGATCCATTTGTAGCTGAGATGACATGGTTACGTAAAATCCCTCAAATTACTCAAGGTGCTTAGCCTTCAGGCAAGGTTAACGATACAGATAATAGCTACACTTCACCAATAGAATTTTGCTAACTACTGACAGAGATGAAACCCTGAACTCAAAGTAAGTTTTAGCTTATCTGAGGAAAAATCGCTGGTAACAAATGCCCGCCCAATAGCGTGGAGCAATACCAACCTCAGATTTCCATCCAATACTTTTTTGTCTACCGACATGAGCTCTGCAAATTGCTGAGCATCCATGTTTGTGGGGGGTATAATTGGTAGACCCGCAGCCGCTATTAACGCCTTTATTTGTTGTGCTTGATCAAGGCTCAACAGTCCTAACCGATAGGAGAGGTCGGCGGCCATTACCATGCCAACCGCGACGGCCTCTCCGTGTAACCATTCCCGATACTCCTGGAAGGTTTCTATAGCATGGCCAAACGTATGTCCGAAGTTAAGAATTGCTCGCAAGCCTGATTCGCGTTCATCTTGCGCAACCACCTCCGCCTTATTTCGGCAGGATTGCTCAATCACATAAATTAAGGCATCACTGTCCAGATTCAGGACAGACTGATAATTCAGCTGCAACCATGAAAAGAACTTTTCATCACAAATAAGTCCATACTTTATCACTTCAGCAAAACCTGCTTTCAGCTCTCGCTCTGGCAAGCTAGCCAAAGTCGAGGTATCGATAATAACGGCTTCTGGCTGATAAAAAGCCCCTATCATATTTTTGCCTTGGCTATGATTCACTCCAGTCTTACCACCCACTGAAGAATCAACCTGCGCCAACAAAGTCGTGGGTAACTGAATAAAGTTTACACCTCTCTGATAGCTGGCGGCGGCAAATCCCGTCATATCACCCACCACACCACCCCCCAAAGCGAGGAGCGTGGTGCTTCTATTGTGTTTATTGGTGAGTAACTGATCAAATATCCGGTTGAGCACCTCTAAGTTTTTATATTTTTCCCCGTCAGGCAGAATTACAGTCGTAACTTGGAAGCCTGAGAGCGTAGAAACCACCTGATCCAGATAAAGTGGCGCAACCGTCTCATTGGTTACAATGAGTACTTGTTTGCCCTTAATATGTGATTTTAGTAAATCGCTTTGCGCTAATAAGCCATCACCAATATAAATAGGATAGCTGCGCTCACCTAGGTCAACATTTTGTACTCGCATTAAAATGCCTTAGTGTTTGTTCAAGAAAATAACATTATAAAGAATGGTGGCGGTATGAAGTGAAAACTTATTTAATTATTCTGGTAGCGATGAAAATAGTCGCCTTTTTAATCGTAAAGGTACTCTTTTATGTCCCGTATCACGCTTTTGGGATTACCACGATTGGTAGATACGATTAAATCAGCTATTTCGCGATAAAGGGGGTCGCGCATCTGGTAAAGTTGTGTGAGCTTTTGTTTAGGGTCATCTTCCCTTAACAACGGACGTTTTCGATCACGGCGGGTTCGCTCATATTGTCGCTCCACTTCCGTTTCCAGATAAACCACCGTACCTCTGGACTGTAAATTTCTACGATTTTCTTCGCGTAGCACAACTCCGCCCCCTGTCGCCATTATTAGGCAGGGTAACTGGGTAAGCTCCTCTATCACTTTCATTTCACGTTTACGAAAACCCTCCTCTCCCTCTACATCAAATATCCAGGCAATATCCGCTCCACTGCGCTCTTCGATTTCAATATCAGAATCGTGGAACGGTAGATTGAGTTCTTCAGAAAGCAAACGCCCGAGGGTGCTTTTACCTGCACCCATCGGGCCTATGAGGAATACCTTTTGTGGGTCTTTCACTATCTAACGTTGAGTGAGTCTTTGATTAACCTTGGGGTAATGAAAATTAGCAATTCTGTTTTTTCTTCTTTCTTCTCTGTGCGCTTAAATAAGCGACCTAAATAAGGCACATCTCCTAAGAAGGGTGTTTTTGTCGTTGCGTCGACAGACTCAATTTCATAGACACCACCAAGAACTATAGTTTCACCATTCTCAACCAATACCTGAGTTTGAATCTCACGCGTATCCACACTGGGCACACCTTCAAATATCTGACCAACTGAATCTTTATTTACCTTAAGATCCATAATTATACGGTCGTCAGGCGTAATCTGCGGTGTCACTTCCAATGATAATACAGCATCTTTAAAAGATATCGTCGCTGCACCGCTGGAAGAAGCTTCACGATAAGGGATTTCTACACCCGATTCGATTCGCGCCGTTTGCCCATCTGCGGTTACTAGCTTCGGTTGCGAAACCACTTCGCTTAAGCCATCACTCTCTAAAGCGGATAATTCAAGCTCCAGCAGGCCTTCATCGGTTAATAGACCGAGCGCGAAAGAAGTAGTTGGGTTGGCTACGCCCATATCAACCACCAAGCCTCCAGGGAAGTTAATGGTTCTCGCAGTAGTTTGATTCGTCTGCGCATTCCCCGTTGGGTTCAAATCACCCAAAGTCGACTGACTACCACCTGCGGAAAATTGTGTATTCCCTCTGGCATAGGCGGTGCCACCACCCCACTTAATACCGAGATTGCGTTCAAAATCTGTCGACGCAATCACAATACGCGCTTCGATCATCACTTGGCGAACGGGCTTATCCAAATAAATCAGAGCGCTACGAACCGCATCCAATTTAGCTGCCGTGTCTTGAATTAACAGTGTATTGGTACGTGAATCGACCGTTACGCTACCACGCGAAGACAACAACCCTTGCTCAGCTGAGAGCAGTTCGGAAATATCGGCGGCCTTCGCATAGTTAACCTGAATAAATTCAGTTTGCATGGGCGCTAACTCGGAAACCTGTCGGCTATTTTCAAGTTCCAGACGTTCGCGGTTGGCGATTTCATCCGCTGGCGCCACCATCAGGACATTACCCACTTGGCGCTTATCCAGACCCTTGGTCTTAAGAATCAAGTCCAACGCCTGATCCCAGGGCACATTTTGTAGGCGCAGAGTAATACGACCATCAACCGTATCGCTGGCAACCAGATTTAGGTTGGTGAAATCTGCAATTAACTGTAGCACTGAGCGAACTTCAATATCCTGGAAATTCAACGACAGTTTTTCGCCGTTATAGGGGAATTTGGCTTTACGACGCTTTTCGGCCTCGTCCACGGTCACAGGTTTAAAGTCCAACACCAGCTTATCGTCGGCTTGATAGGCCAAATAGTCATAAGTCCCCGCCGCTTCGATAAAGACCGTACTGCCATCGCCCTCGGGCAAGGCATCCACAATGTGTACCGGTGTTGCGAAATCAACCACATCTAAACGACGCTGTAAATTTTCGGGAATAGCTGCATTCGCCATACTGACGCGGACATTAGTTCCCTGTTGTGAAATATCAATTTCAACATCGGGTTGCGAAAGGGAAATTTCTACGCGCCCTTCACCCGACTCACCACGTCTAAAATCAATATTGGTAATGGTACGACGATTTAAATCAACGGCATCAAGAGATTCAGATGATGCAACTTTACTGACAGAGGCTTCATCGGCCTGGTCAAAACCTGTACCACCGGCACCGAGCATAATAAATAAAGTATTACCCTGGACTTCAGTGGAATAGTTCACCATTTCGGTCAGATTTACCACGACACGAGTTCGATCCCCCGCCTCAAGTACAGTAACACTGCGTGCATTACCCACACCCAGATTATGATATTTAGATTTCAAACCACTCACGACATCGAATAAATCCAGGGTAATTCGAGCAGGCTGATCAATCGTATAGCTTCTAGGGTCCGGCGGGATACCGTCAAACTCAAGCCGCATTTCTACTCGATTTCCAGAGAGCGATGCAAAATCAATCTTTTCTAACGTTACGCTTGCGGCCATGCTAAAACTAGCCACGCACATAAGCGCTAACGTTAGCAACGCGCTAACCACTGTACTAACCTTGGTCGTCTGCAAGCGTTTCAATTTCATTATTTTGCCCGCTTCTTTTTTCATTTGTAGCATCTCCACTGATACCTTATATCTCGTCCTGTAATTTAAGTGATCTTGGTCTTTCTAACCATCCACCGTGGCCATCAGGAACAATTTCAATAACATCTATCTGCCCACTATCTACGGCTGTCACCCTACCATGATTTCTACCCAGGTAATTCCCCGGCTGCACTTTATGCACACCGCCTTCGGCATCATCTACTAACGCCCACAGATCATTTTCCTTGAGCGAAATCGTGCCAACCATTTTCAACGCATCGATGCTAAAGCCTTCCAGATATTCCTTGGGCCGATTAAAATCTGGTTTAACATCATGTTTTGCCTTTTCATCCTTATATTTTATTAACTTAACATCCACTGGTTTAGAAAAGGGTGCGCGTAGACCCGCCGCACTGTATTGGAAGCTCTCATAGGGCTTGAATTCAGGCAACGGCTCTATAGTACCCTTAGGCTTAGCATTCACATCTTCCACAAAAGTTTGCAAATCCTTCAGCTCCCCCTCACCTGAACAGCCTCCTAAAAGGCCTGCTACAGCGATAATAAACAGAGCGTTTTTATGCTTGATTAGCATCACTCACTCTCCTTATCGTTATAACGGTAGGTTTTGGCGGTAATGGTCATATTTAGCAATCCAGAATCACCTGGCGCTATTGCAAAATCATGAAGAGTCACAATTCTGGGGAGACTGGCAACACCACTGACAAAGGAACCAAAATCGTGAAAACCTCCCTTCACTTCTATCTCAATGGGTAGTTCCACATAAAATTCCGCCATGCGCTCCGGTTGCAGCTTAATTGAGGTAATCTCCAAACCGCTGCCTAAACCTGTGTGTGTAATATCCTCCAACAAGCCAGGGACTTCAGTGTCTTTAGGCAACTGTTTTACCAGCGCACCAAAAGATTTATCCATATCAGCCATTTGCTGCCGGTAAGTCTCAAGATTAGCGGCTTTAAACGCCTTGCGTTCATAATCCTGTTTGAGAGTTTCCTGCTTCGCTTTCGCTTGATCCAAGGTGCTATTCATATCATTCAATCGAAGGTAGTAACCCAAAAATATTACTACGGCCAATACGAGCACCCAAACAAACACTTTAACTAATAACGGCCAATTGCCTGAATTATTAAAATCCAGATCGTTAATATCAAAATCACGTAAACCTTCAGTTAATCCCGAAAAATTCACGAATTAACCCTCCTGTCCATTAGTTGCGATGCTCCGTTTAACGGTGAGATCAAAGTCATTTGCGCTAACACCTTCTTCTTCTTTTGCTTTCACCGAGGTGAGGTTGGGCTCTTCAAACCAATCAGAAGCGTTTAGATTTCGCATTAAACTGGATATCCGGTTATTAGACTCCGCCTTACCCTGTACCGATAACAGCTCTCCCTTACGGTCAAGCTTGGTAAAGTAAACGCCATCAGGGATGGTACGCACCAACTCATCAAATAGATGCACTATTACCGGACGATTTCCCTGTAATTCTTGAATTACCCGCATACGCTCAATGAGCTGGTCACGTTTTTCCCGCAGTTTTTCAATCTCTTGAATTTTACGATCCAGCGTTGCGATTTCCCCCTGCAGGTAACTATTGCGATAATTTTGATTATCGATTGCATTGGCAATGAAACGATCCGCCACCAACACATAGACCAATCCTAGAATGGCAAATCCAGCAATCGCGACAATGAACTGACGCTGCTTTTCAGCACGCTGTACCGCTCGCCAAGGTTTTAAATTAATTCGAGCCATTAATCAAAACTCCTCATCGCCAACCCACAGGCTATCATCAAAGATGGCGCATCATTACTCAATGCTGATGTGTCCACCTTAGGTGAAACCGACATTCCCACAAAAGGATTTGCGACTACCGTGGGGGTATCTGTCTTGTCTCTAACCAGTTGATCCAACCCATCCACACTCGCAGAACCGCCAGCCATGACGATATAGTCAACGGAATTATATTGACTGGATGAATAGAAAAACTGCAATGATCGAGTCACCTGCTGCACAGCGGCATCCCTGAACGGCTCTAAAACTTCAGTTTCGTAATCGTCGGGCAATCCACCTTGTTTTTTAGCTAGACCTGCCTCTTCTGAGGTCAAACCGTAGCGGCGCTGGATTTCTTCTGTCAGCTGCTGCCCGCCAAACAATTGTTCGCGTGTGTAAATCGTTTTGCCTTCACTTAGCACACTCAGCGTCGTCATCGTAGCGCCAATATCCACTACTGCGACCGTTAGCTCACTGACGTCGCCTTTTAGCTGTCCGGTAACCAGTTCAAACGCGCGCTCCATTGCGTAGGCTTCGACATCGACAATTCTACAATCTAAGCCTGCAACCTCACATACGTCTTCCCGCAATTCCACATTTTCGCTGCGACAAGCTGCCAGCAAAACTTCCGCCATTGCCGGATTATTTGCCGATGGCCCTTGCACCTCAAAATCCAGAGCAACCTCATCCAGCGCATACGGAATATACTGATCAGCCTCAACGCTTATCTGATTTTCCATCTCATCATCGGACAGCGCGGCATTCATTTCAATCGTCTTGGTGATGACGGCTGAACCGGCCACGGCTACAGCGGCATGATTAGCTTTTGCTCCTGAACGAGCGACGACTCGCTTAAGCGCTTCACCAACCGCTTCAACATCGTTAATATGATTTTCAACCACCGCGCCAAGCGGTAACGGTTCAACACCGTAACACTCAACACGATATCGCCCACCCGAACGACTGAGCTCTAATAGCTTCACGGAGGTTGAACTAATATCTATACCCAGAATCGGGCTCTTTTTGTTTTGAAATATTGATAACACAGCTAAATCCTTAGCAGCATCTGATACTTAAGGGAGTGAAAATGTTAACTACCATTAAAGTCCATATTTCCTACAAGCGCAAATAGATAAAGTACAAATATTCTGCATATAATAGTCGACGCCTCCGAATTCTAAGCCGATTCCATAAATTTGCCAGCAAAAATATGACTGTTCCTAACACCTTAAAACAAATTTTTTATGTCACCGCACTTTTTAGCATCTGTTTGGTAACACTGATAATTACCGGTCTATCACTCTACCTCAATCCACAACTGCCCTCGGTTGAGTCACTCCGGACAATTAAACTGCAAACACCACTGCAGATATTTTCTTCAGACAAAAAACTGATTGCGGAATTTGGAGAAAAACGCCGAACCCCTATTAATATCCAAGATGTTCCGAACCTTTTTGTAAACGCAATTTTAGCCGCCGAAGATGATCGCTTTGAGCAACACCATGGCGTCGATATCAAAAGTCTGATGCGGGCCGCCTTACAATTGGTTGCCACAGGAAACATACAAACGGGTGGCAGCACTATTACCATGCAGGTCGCAAAAAACTATTTTTTGAGCAGAGAACGCACCTTTAGTCGCAAATTCAATGAGATCTTGCTCGCGCTACAGATAGAGCAAGCACTGAGCAAAGAAGAAATTCTCGAACTTTATGTGAATAAAATTTATCTTGGTAATAGAGCCTACGGGATACAGGCAGCAGCCCAGGTTTACTACGGCAAGGAAATATCCGAACTTAATTTGGCGCAATTAGCGATGATTGCGGGCCTGCCCAAGGCGCCCTCAAAATTTAATCCTATCGCTAACCCAGAAAGAGCATTACAGCGCAGAGACTGGATTCTGCAGCGAATGATAAAGCTAAAACAGATCTCTCAGACTGAATATGATGAGGCCATCGCGCAACCTATTACGGCTAAATACCACGGCCTTAAACCCGAGCTATACGCCCCCTATGTTGCGGAAATGGTTCGCGCCGAGTTATTAAAAAAATACCCCGCAGAAGAACTCTACACTTCAGGCTTACGCATCTATACCAGTCTCGATAGCAAACTACAAAAAAGTGCCAATCTATCAGTACAAAAGGGACTTCTCGACTATGACCGCCGCCACGGCTATCGAGGAGCCGAAGGAAATATTCAACTGGACACCGACAACCCCATTGCCTCAGCAAAACAGAAACTTAACACTCTCAACTCAGTTGGGCCATTGCGTCCTGCGATAGTCATGAGTGTTCATGAACAGAGTATTACCGCTTTGTTAGCTCCGGAAAATTTAGTTGAAATCCCCTGGGATGGACTCAAGTGGGCAAGACCTTTTATTAACACGAATGCAACAGGCCTGATCCCAAAATCAGCCGACATGATTGTAAAGACTGGTGACATCATCCGCCTTTACCAAAATGGTGACAACCAATGGATATTGGCTCAAATACCGACCGTTCAAAGTGCGCTTGCCTCTCTGAGACCGAAAGACGGCGCAATCCTTGCCTTAGTCGGAGGGTTTGACTTCCAGCAGAGCAAGTTTAACCGCGCCACTCAGGCAACCAGGCAGCCTGGCTCTAATTTCAAACCCTTTCTCTACACTGCCGCTTTAGAGCAAGGTTACACCGCCGCCAGCATGATCAATGATGCGCCAGTAGTTTTTGATGACGCCCTGCTGGAAAATACTTGGCGCCCAGAGAATTATAGCGGCAAATTTTTCGGCCCAACCAGGCTTCGGCAAGCTCTATACCAATCTAGAAACCTTGTATCCATCCGGCTCTTACGTGCCATTACGATTCCGGTCGCAACATCCTATGTCACTCGGTTTGGTTTTGATGCAAAACGATTACCTCGCGATTTATCCTTAGCCCTAGGCAGTGCTGAATTCACACCGCTTGAAATTGCTACCGGCTACGCTACTTTCGCTAATGGCGGATATAAAATAAACCCCTACCTCATAGACAGTATTCAAGATAATAACGGTAGCCAACTTTTTAAGGAAACCCCAAGAACAGTTTGCCCCGAATGTGAGTCGCAACAATATGATCAGACACACGAACAGAACAACAACGAAGACCAGCTTGCAGCCGCCCTACTAAAGGAAATCAAGAACGATCAACAGTCTTACACCCAACCTGCCAAACCAGAATCAGCCAGCTTGAATGACACCACCTTGAGTGAAATTCAGTTAAAACCGATCAAGATAAAAGTGCTACCTGCCGAACGCATTGTCGAAGCACGGGTGGCTTATATTATGAATTCGATGTTAAAAGATGTGATCAGGCTTGGCACTGGCCGACGCGCACGCAGTCTTGGCAGGAGTGATATCGGAGGAAAAACCGGCACGACTAATGATCAAAAAGATGCCTGGTTTTCAGGCTTTAACCAAAATGTGGCTACTACCGTATGGGTTGGATTCGATCAACCACAGACGCTTGGGAAACGGGAAGTTGGTGGTTATGCAGCTCTACCGATATGGATAGATTTTATGAAAGACGCTCTTGCCGGAACACGCGAAACGTCACTTGCGCAACCTAATAACTTAGTCACTTTAAGAATTGACCCGAGCAATGGTTTGCGAGCACAGCCGGGGCAACCCAATGCAATTTTTGAGATTTTCAGGGCAGAATATGTCCCTTCTGAGATATCTCGCGGCACGGAACTATCCCATGAACTCAGCGATGATATAGACAATGTCGAAGAGCAATTATTCTAAATGCCAACGAACCCCAAAGAACTCTTTTAATTGTCCATTAAAAAGCCCCACCCTATAAATCCATAGATGAGGCCCTTTTTTATCCGACTTTTAACCGTTATAGCGACTAATCCAAATAGCTACCGGTTAAAAAAGATAATATTTCTAGGCTTTTGCGCGGCTTCCAAAACGCTTATTGAAGCGGTCGATACGACCTCCGCGATCCACTACTTTCTGCTTGCCCGTATAGAAAGGGTGACAGCTGGAACAGACATCAACGTGTAAATCTTCACACAGGGTTGATCGCGTTTTTAGCTGGTTGCCACAACTACAGGTGACAGAAATTTCTTTATATTCAGGATGAATGCCCTGTTTCATGCTTATAACCTCGACTCACGTATGCCGCCACTTAATCTGGCACCCTTTTATACCAAGGCGTCTAAAACCAAGCACCGCACACAATTATAATCGGCTAGAACACATGCATCACGCACGATGCCCCTAGCCCTCAATTGGGACGCGCAATAATACCAGAACGGTATTGAGAATCAACCGATCAATTCATCACCCCCAATCATCCGACGAGGAGGCCATACCAGCACTATCAATACGATTATCCAACCATAACGGATGGTACTCGATGAAAGCGCGCAGTATCTCCTGATAGGGCACATCTTGGAAGTGGCCGCGCTGCTTCATATACTCCATATGTTGACGACCGCTCTGATCGAACTCTTGTAACAGCGAATCATGACGACCATCAAACTCTAAAGTATGTACCCCGAAACGCTCACACAAACTTTTATTGAAGGCAGGTGTTGCCTTTACCCATAATCCGTCGATATATAATTCAGCGTAGCTATGCCACCGATAAATATTGCTACCCACCAGCGCATCAAGTTTTTCAGTGGTTAAGTGATTTTTAACATCCGCATAGCCTACACGGGCAGGGACTCCCAGTACACGAGCACCAGCGGCCAAAAGCGCAGCTTTCGGAATACAAAACCCTCTACCCGCAGCTAGACAATCGCTGGCCCGATAATAGCTTTCATCACGACCGACGAAATATGGGTCATATACAATGTCATCTCTAATCGCCAGATAAAGGGCTATTATCCGTTCAATACCTTTACCCTGACTTGTGGTTATCGTTTCCACAAAATCGATTACCTTTGGGTTATCGCTATCAATAAAACTACTTGGCTGCAAGTATTGATCTAACGTACTGTTGTTTTCACTACTACCTAATTTTTGCATCTACACCTCCCCTTCCTTATGACTCTCAGGCCGCTACATCGCTATCATAGCGCTTTATCGCCGATGACTAATTTACATATCGAATTTCTCGTAATCCCTATCTTGATAATATATAGTGAGACTAATACTCACAATGTAAGATAAAGCTAAGTTTTAGGTCTTTATATGTCAACGCCAGCCATTCTTTCTGTGATAAAAGCATTTAAAGTTTTATCCGCCTTTGACGGTCGGAGAACGATTTTAACCACTGCCGATATCGCCAAACATGCTCAGATGAATAGCAAAACGGTACATCGCTTCCTGATGACACTGGAAAATGTTGGCGCCATTTCGCGAGTCGGTAGAGGCCAGTTTAGTCTAGGCATGACCTTAGCCGACCTTGGCAACCAGGTCTCCGTTCATAATGTTTTAGCGGAAGCCGTAATGAAGCACCTGGATCCTCTCGCCGAATTATTGAATGAATCCGTTCAAGTCGCCGTGTTAGATGGCCAGAATGTCGTTAGTATCGCGCACATTCCCTCTCGCCATTCACTGAGTATCGGTATTCGTATCGGCAAACGCTGGCCAGCCTATTGTACCGCCGTAGGGAAAATGTTGCTGGCGGACATGGATGATACAGAGCTGAACAAATATATTCAGGGGATCAACTTTGAAAACCGAACGTCAAATACTCTCACCAACACCAAGAGCCTCGCTAAACATATCATGCAGGTTCGCAAACAAGGCTACGCTATTAACGACCAAGAAAGTGAACGCGGCATGCGCGGCATTGCGGTTCCGATAAAAAACACGAAATCAGCCACAATCGCTGCACTATCTGTGTCAGGTCCAATTGCACGCTTACGCATGAGCAACTTAATGCGCGCCAAGGACGACCTGGAACAAACCTCCCGTCAGATTACGCAAACCCTGTATGGCGGCTCGATTGAATAGTCACTCTTCAGTGGACGCCTGAACACGTTTTGCAAGACGAGCCCACTCGGTATCCACGCCATTCTGTATTGCCGCGACATCCTGTTCGGAAAGGTGACGATAACGCTTTTGCGCCCCCAGGTAATCATTTACCGGCGTGGTTTTTTTGGTATGGTTTAAAGTGTATTTAACGCCATCTTCAATTTCGTAAAGCGGGAAAACACCTGAATCTACCGCCAAGCGCGTTACTTTGATCCCGGCATTATCCGCCACCCCCCAGCCCGCAAGACAGGGAATTAAGACGATAAGAACTTTGGTACCGCGAATGTTCTTAGCTTTTTCCACTTTTCTAACGAAATCCTCGGAGTGCGCGGCACTGCAAGTGGCCACATAGGGAATGTTATGCGCCGCCAAAATCTCTACAATATTTTTCTTCGGCGTTAATTTTCCAGCGGGGGTCGACCCCGTCACCGCCTGCAATGGTGTGGACGAGCTTTTTTGCCCGCCCGTATTCATATAGCCCTCATTGTCAAAGCAGACATAAAGAATGTCTTCATTCCTCTCAACCGCAGACGAGAGCGCTTGAAAACCAATATCGTATGTACCACCGTCTCCGGCAAGACAAAGCACAGTCGTATCAGGTTTTCCTCTGGCCACCAATGAGCGCTTTACTCCGCTAGCAGAAGCCGCAGCAGCCTCCAAGGTAGTGTGAAAGGTTGGAATTGACAACGAGCTATTTGGATAGCCCCCGCAAATAATGGCGCCACAGGAGGGCGGGACCACAGCAACTGTATCTGGGCCAACGGCATTGACGATAATCCTTATCGAAAGCGATTCAATACAGCCCGCGCAAGCAAAGTGCCCAGACTTAAACACACCTTCGTCTTTATACTCTATATATCTCATAGCTATTCCACCCAAATCGATGCGACAGCGGGTTCGCTATCGGCATAACGCAACGCCAACTCCTGGATTTTCTCTGGCGTCACGTTGACACCACCAACGCCAGCCAATAAGCCATGTACGCGCGGCCCATTATTCAATCCATAAAGCGCAGCCTTTAATTCCTGATGCAAGATACCGCCAAGACCCGGTGAGTAATTTCTATCCAGAACAATGACGTTGGCAACATCCTTAAGCGCTTCGATCACTTGCTTATTAGGGAAGGGTCTGAACAGCCTCACTTTCAATAAACCGACCGCGTGACCTTGTTCACGCAGGGCATCAACTGCCTCTCGTGCCGTTCCAGTCATACTACCCATGGTGACCAGCACTGATTTCGCACCTTCAGTGCGATAGGCTTCGGTAATGCCGTAGCCACGGCCAGTTAATTCGTTCCACACAGCATGTGCCGAATCGCAAGCGGCAAAGGCGTTATTAAGCGCTTCACCCATTTCCCGCCGCACGCGATTATAGGTCTGTTGGTCAACGGGCGCGCCAAATGACTGCCCGCTATCTGGATCGAGCATATTTGGAATTGAATATTCCGGCAAAAAGTCATTCACGCAAGCCTCGGAAGGCACCTCAACAGGCTCCATTGCATGCGACACGTAAAAAGCATCATGATTCACCATCACCGGCATACCAATTTCTTCTGCCACCCTAAACGCCTGAATGACCGTATCCATAGATTCCTGTGGCGATTCCGTATAGAGCTGTACCCAACCGGTGTCGCGCTGTGACAGACTATCCGTTTGATCCGGCCAAAACGCCCAAGGCGATGCCACCGTACGGTTGACATTGCACATCACAATAGGGGCTCTGGCACCAGCCGCATAGTGCAGCAACTCGTGCATGAGCAATAGGCCCTGCGATGATGTCGCCGTAAATACACGCGACCCGGTGAGCGACGCCGTAATACAGGCTGACATCGCCGAATGTTCGGATTCGGGCGCGATTACCTCAGCGGTAATTTCACCCGCCGAATGAAACTCGGTAATTTTTTCCAAGATCGGAGTCTGCGGCGTTATCGGATACACTGGTATCACATGTGGCCGTGCCAATTTCACGCCCCAGGCTACCGCATGGTTGCCACTAAGCAGCATCGGAGTACTATCACCAGCCATTAGAGTTCCTCCCGCATCATAATTGTTCCTGTAGGGCACTCTGCGGCACAGAGACCACAACCTTTACAATAATCTGTTTTCACCTCATAGCCTTTTTCCAGCTTAGTAATCGCCATATCCGGGCAATAGTAATAACAGTTGTCACAGAAAATACAGTTGCCACAACTAAAACAGCGATCCGACTCCACTGCCGCCTGCTCAACACTTAAGCCACGCTGCACTTCCACAAAACTCTTAAGCCGTACCTCAAGCTGTTCAGCATTCTGAATTTCGCGCCGCGCCTCACTTTGATAATGCGTGTTAATTGCTTTATAAGGCAATTCCAATTTTTCAGCGCTGTTCACAATAGGTGCTTTATTGAGATAATTTTCAATATCTTTAGCGGCGCGCTTGCCCATACCTACTGCCTGGGTCACAAACCTGTCCAGACTGGCAAAGTCGCCTCCTGCAAAAACACCTTCCATACTGGTTTTATGCTGCCGATCAATATGGACAACAGGAGTACCTTCGGATGACAACGACGCCCATCGATCCAGGGCGACTTCCTGTCCAAGGGCCGGTACGATTAGATTCGCTTTGATTTTAAATTCCGTACCTTCAAGCGGTGTAATCTTGAACTGTCCTCGCACTGAACCGGGTTCAAACTCAACGCGGATACAATTCAACTCAAGCTCGCCTGACGCATCTGCATTCACAGACTGCAGCATCGCCCCGTCAAGAAAGGTCACGTCCTCTTCCTTCGCTTCCACCACTTCTTCGCGCTGAGCGGGCATTAGCGCTTCGGGTTCGAGCGACAAGACACTGACTTTTTTGTCGAAGCGGCGAGCCGTTCTAGCCACATCCATGGCCGCACTGCCGCCGCCGATAACCACTACATGATCACCAATTTTAATAGATTCACCCATATTGGTGGCAGCTAAAAATTTCGCGCTATCCATCACCCAGGGCTGGCTGTAGTCCAAACTGGGCAATTTTTTCGAGCGACTTGCGCCAATCGCTAAATAGACTGCGTCAAACTCTTCGCGTAGTTTTTTAACAGCTTTTTCATCTATTTCGCCAACGCCGGTTTTTATCTCAACACCCAAATCGACGATGCGTTTAATTTCACCATCTAATACTTCTTTCGCCAACCGATAGGAAGGAATGCCGTAACGCATTAAGCCACCTAGTTGTTGGTTTGCTTCGAATAAAGTCACCGCATAGCCACGACGACGCAACTGATATGCCGCGGACAACCCTGATGGTCCGCCACCTACTACTGCAATTTTTTCGTTCTTAGTAATGTCCGCTGCAGGGATCGCCCATTTTTCGTCTAATGCGACATCACCGACAAAGCGCTCTAGACTACAAATCGCCACAGCCTCATCCATTTCTTTGCGGTTACAGGGCGTTTCACAGGGATGATGACAAATGCGCCCGGCAATCGCGGGGAAGGGATTATTCTCCATCAGCGTCAACCAAGCGGCATGATAATCCTTGCCTTTTATTTCCTGTATCCAGGTGGCAATTTCGCCGTTGACTGGACAGGCATTGTGGCAAGGGGAAGGGGTATTCAGGTAATTGGGAAGTTCACTGCGCCAAGTGCCCGTCATGTTGACTTCTGTGGTTCGGGTGGTCCACAAAGGTGAAGGTGCTGTCGTCATCTGCTAGATCCTCGTTTCAAGCGCTGCCTGCGTCAGCTCATAGGCTTCTTGGCAGGAGGCTATATTTTCCGGCTTTTTCACCGGCGCGGTTTCTTCCACCACTTGCAACAACTTGGCCATGGACGGCTGCCCTAAAGCACCGGCAAAGGCACCTAATAGTGCAGAGTTAATAATGCGACCCATCCCGTTTTTCTGGGCAATGCCGATGCCATCAATCGTGATAATTTTATAATCACCCAACGACGCATAAGCCTCGGCAGAACGCCGCGAATTGACCACAACCAGCGTTTCCTGGTCAGCAAATTGCGATACTAATCCCGGCAATAGACTATCGTCAAAACAGAGTATTGCGCCAGCCCGCTCAATGCTGCAGCGTCGGCGAATCGGCTTGTCATCCGCCAGTAAAAACGAATTGACCGGCGTGCCTCGCCTTGCCCCACCATAGGTAGCAAAAGTCTGCACATATTTACCCTCTGCAAAGAAGGTTCGAGCCAGTAGGTTGCCAGCGGTTTGAGCGCCCTGACCTCCGCGGCCTTGGATAAGTATTTGAAGCATGCGGTTTAATCCCCACTTTTCGCTTTCAATAAACGGTTTATATTACCAACCCTGTTTGCTTGCCTGACTGCTCATACCCTTAGCCCCCTGACCCCGAATAGGGGTTCGGGGAATGGCGAAACCACGGGTCTGCGCGGCACGCGTAATGATCACTGCTTTCGACAACCAGCCAGCTGCTGCTGCCAGCAATCCGGCGATAGGCACCAAGAAAACAGCTAATTGCGTAGCAAAGGTGGCAGCAACCAGGAGGAGAATCGGCAACAGGTGCCCTCCCGCCAGATACATAGCTCGAATATTATTGATCGCAGCGCAGCTCGCTTGCGGAGCACCATCCTGCTGCAATGCTTGCGAGTATCGCGACCATGCAATCAGCCTTATTACTAACACCAGCGCAAAAACGGCAAACAGCGCCTCACTCGCTAAGGCTTGAAAACAGATAGCCAAGCCCATTCCCTCAGTCAAACCTGTCACCAAGATATAGGGAGTCAAGGCGGGATGCGCCCACGAAGGAATGCCCTTAGCACAACGCAACATCTGTGCTTGGCAATACAAATAACCAACGGCAATAATGCCGATTACCGCGGCGATCGCTCCACCGCCCGATTGCGGATAATAAAATAGCGTTAACGCCCCGAGCAGAAACAAAGGAATTGCCAAAATACCTTCACGGGTCATCCAAGAGGTTTCGGGGTGAAAGAACAGATTCATTGAACGCCACGGCCGGCCAATCTCAAGCCAAACCATAAACAAACCAAAACCCACGCAGGCCAAGCCCAGCAGGATTGGCCAAAAATAAGGAAATCCAAATAGCGCCAACAGCGCAGTAGTAATGAGTAAGCCTGTACCGGCACCGCCGCCAATAAAATTACAGGCTGCCCGCAAATCCCAGGAGGTTTGCAATCGCGGCAATGGTCCCTTGCCTTTAAATGCTGAGGTCATAGCAAGTCCCCCATATTCTTCTTATCCCAGATATAGTAAAACCCTGGTTCAGTACCAAGCTCTTCATGCATACGGAAATGCTCCGACTTTTCCAGCAGTTGGTTTACCTGACTGTCTGGATCGTCTTTATCACCAAAGGTCAACGCGCCAGTAATGCAGGAATTGACGCAGGCGGGTGATGCATCGGGGTGCTCGCCCGCTTTATGCCCACTGGCAACACCAGCCTCTACCACGTCATTACAGAAAGTACATTTCTGCGCGACCCCAATAGTCGCCTTGTTCAACCGTTGCGCTTCGTGCGGCATAGGCTCATCGCCATAGGCAAAATTTTCTTTTTCGACTTTAAAACGAGCATCATAAGGGCACGCCACCGCGCAATAAGCACAACCTATACAGAGGTCATAATCAATCTGCACCGTGCCATCTGCTTTCTTAAAGGTCGCTTTGGTTGGGCAAACTTCTTCGCACGGCGGGTTTGCGCAATGCTGACAACCCGTGGGTAAAAATACCCGTTTTACGTTAGGGTATTCACCCACTTCAATATCTACCACACGACGCCACTGCACGCCCGGCGGCGTACTATTCGCTTGCTTACAGGCTGCGGTACAGGTTTGGCAGCCAATACAGCGTCGCAGGTCGGCGACCATCACATAGCGTGTCATGACTCATCTCCCAAACGGTGGATTGAGACCCGGACCAAGTCAGCGCCCGAACCCGTCGAATCCGTCAAATCCAACGACATCGGTATCACGGTGTTCAAACTCGGGTATTCCAAATCCTTAGCGAAAGGGGTCTTCCAATAGTCGAATTGTCCTGGGATACAGACCGTATCAGGACGGATGCCTTGCACTAGCTCAGCCCGACCCCGTGTATAGCCGATGATTGAACGAATCTCCACGCGCTCGCCATTGCCAATGCCAAGCTTTTGCGCGGTTTGAGCATTCATGATCACAGAACCATGTCCTCTGACATTATTACCGACGTCATCCATCAGCTGGATACTTGCATTATTACCCGCCGCGTACTGAGCGCTTTTGGTGGTGACACCCCAAAACGGAAACTGTTCTTCACTGCCGCCCATATGCTCCAGCGATTGATTGTAACGCGCCTGCACGTCATCCCAGGCTGGCAACGCTTCATACTCTTCAAGCTGCTCATCCCACCAATGCACGCCCTGCTCATGCAAACGCCGCTTTAATTCTTCACCAACACGCTTAAGCCGTTCTTGATATGGTAGTTCAAATCGTAACCCTTTCGCCTTTAGCGTTGGGTACAAATACCAGTCTTCACGCTTATAAGGAACCATATAGAAGCCGTTCTCTTTGAACCACTCCAGGTCTTTAACATCTTTACCGCCGGAGTAATCGCTCGTTGCCGCTTTGCAGGCCGCATCCCAGACTTCGTCAACACTATGTTCAACACTTGGGTCGAGCGAGTAGTCAAAACCTTCACCCTTTAGAGGTATGCCGCCAGCGCCTCGATTCAATGCCTTGTAATATTTATCCAGCAACCCATTGCGTTTTGCCAGCTGGGTAGCAATCCAAGTCATATCTTTCGTGTCACCTTGCGGCTCCACCGCAGGCTGGCGCAAAATCACACCTTCGTGCTCCCAAATTTGCTCGACAAATTTAGTACCACCAGCACGAATCAGCTGAGTACTTTCCAAGTCCGTTGCGTCAGGCAATAAAATATCCGCCATATGGTTACTTTCATCGGCGGTATAGGCAAACGCAACAATAAATGGCATTTTCGCCATGATGCTGACCATTTGCTTACTATCCCAAAAGCTGATCGCCGGATTGCTGCGGTACAAAAACCAAACTTCCGGGAAAGTTGAACGCATCCAGTCAGAAGGAGCATCATTCAAAAACATCCAGGCTAATTGAGTCGGGCCTAATGCCTGACTCCAGGCACCGCTATTAACGATTGGCACTAATGCTTTATGTGCATTACGTCCGCTCGGTGCAGACTCCCAATTCTCTTTATCGGTAGCATTCATGGCGCTAACCATAAAGCCATCCTCACCCGGCTGCACGCTAGCCAGACGATTTCCAAACGGCCGATTCAAGCGCACCGTTGTTCCTATTGTGCCGCCCGGAACCTCTAGCGCACCCACCAGAATTGCCAAGACGGTCCGCGCCCATACACAGTGATAGGCACCCCAACCGTTGTTCACTGTTTTCCCCAGCACCACTGATACCGGACGGAAGGGTAATGTTGCGCCATCCACTTCAATTGTTTCGCCGATACAAGCGTTCTCAAGGTATTCATTGGCGATCCGCGTAATGGTTTGCGCTGGCACATCACACATCTGCTCCGCCCACTCAGGCGTGTATGATTCCATGCTTTTTACCATCAAACTAAAGGCTGTGGTTCCCTCAACACCCTCGTATTCGTACTTTTCCTGATCCGGGCCTAACTCAAATGCAGCAGCAACGGTAAAAGAACCTTCCAATGCAGGTCGTATATTTGGCTTATTATGCGGTGCAGCCGTACCAACGGTTTCATCCCACACTAAAGGTTCGCCAGAGTCTGGATCACGTAAATAATAACCCTTCGGCCCCACCAAATATGGGGAGGAGGTGCTGTCTCGAAGGTAGGGGATATCAAGCGAATCGCGCGAATGCTGATGCAACAGCACATTGATCAGCGCAAACATGAAGGCCAAGTCTGTTTTTGGCTTGATAGGCACCCATTCCGCTGAGGCGCCACCTGTGACTGACAGGTGTGGCTCAATCTGAACCCGCTTCGCACCTCTAACGCGAGCATCCGCGTGGCGCCGCGCCGCGCTGGGGCCTCCGGACGATTCTGGATTAAAACCAA
Source organism: Pseudomonadales bacterium (assembly GCA_024234615.1). NCBI lineage: Bacteria > Pseudomonadati > Pseudomonadota > Gammaproteobacteria > Pseudomonadales > Pseudomonadales bacterium. The sequence goes on along the minus strand of JACKNY010000001.1, from coordinate 345,936 downwards.
AGGAGAGAATATAACGGGTATTGACAGTATCTGAACAAACCGTAAATGCCCGGTGCCAATACTCACCATAAAGGTGCTCGGAGTGGACACACTTAACACCCTGCCCAGACCCAAAACTAAAATCAATTGGCCCCCAAGACGCCAAAAATGCAGGCAAAGTCCCCATGTAAGCGGAGGGCGTACCACCATGACCAAAGGTTGCCGCCAAACGTGGTAGTCCACGCTCATCGGTTAACCCTTTCTCTCGCAACGCAGTCAACTTCTCAGTGATCGTATCAAAGGCTTCATCCCAGCTGATCGGCTCAAAGCCGGGATCCTGGTCACGCCCCTTTTTCGGATTGGTGCGTTTCATCGGAGTGGTAACACGAAATGGATTATAAGTTTTCTGAACCAACCCTAAAGCCTTAACACAAACTCGGCCATTTCCAGGGTGCATTTCTTCCATGTCGAAATTTGGAACCACCTCGCAAGCGACTCCATTGTCCACCCTAACCTTCATCGGATCAGGTCCAGCGACGCAGTTATAGCAATAGGTAGGTACGTAACGGGTTTCAGTCATAACATTCCTCATCGTTCTGCTTTCTTACAACCCAGACTTGAGCAGACCATTTCATTCAAACGCTCAAAATACTTTAGACTTAAAGTAGATTACTCTTCCTAAACGCTCACTTCCATATAACTATCTAGCGAAAAAGTGCGTTAAATCAATTAAAGCTCCATTTGCACGGGTACCGCTGCTTAATCAACGCAAACAAATGTAAGCTATGTTCTACCAAAATGCTCTCGTTCGTCAGCGCTATAAAAATAATTACTTTCCCTCTAAATCAGAGGGTTAGCGCCAGTTTCGACAACTTAAATCTTGACGAACAAACAACTAACCGCAAAGAGATTAGCATAAAAAACTATTATTTTAAGATGCCATCTCATATTATGAGATTTAAAATGAGGTTTTTCTAACCCTCATGATATATTTCAGCCCTTATAGCAACGAAGAGTGATGACTAAAGCACCCTCAAAGGACGATCAAACAACTGCGCCACCTGACTCATACGCCGCGTAGAAAACCTTAATTAAAGAGGAAAATAAGAGCATGCCTAACCAGACGGAATTAGCCGCAAAACAACCGCAGAACATCGATTATCAAGCCATTGACGCGACGCTATCACAGCACCCGATAACGGAAACACCGCTATTAGACGAAACCGAAATATCACGGCTGCTATCTGCGCTAGGTATTGTTTTCGACAACAATCAAACAACCGAACCGACTAACGAAAATACATCACTCAGTATCAGCATTATCAGATCCAGAGAGTTTGGCATGGTCATTAGCGCTGGCGTCGGTGGTTCACAGGCTGAGATTTACAAAGATAGCTGCCGTACTGGCCACTCAACCACATCATCCTCTACCGCACTTACTGATGGAGCGGAGTTTTTATCGCTATTCAAGAACACCATTGCCTACAAAAAACTTGCCTTGAGTAAACAGCCTGTTGTTGATAGCGAGCTTGCCTGTCTGTTTTCTCGTTTAATCGCATTCGCGAACCATTACTCGCCGACCAATCAAAATGCCGAATTTATACTAGAGCATTTTGAGCTAAATCCGGCAACTATCGTTGGCGGTAAAATAAAGGTGCTCGAGGCGACAGGGCAGTTTGGACTACCGACACCAACACCAGCCGCCAGACCAATTGCTAAAATCGGCAACATGCTGCACCCAAAATCAATTGGCATCATTGGGGTTTCTGCAACCAAAATGAATTTTGGCCGCATTATTCTAAAAAATGTTCTCGATAGCGGATATGATCGAGACAACATGCTGATCGTTCGCCCCGGCGAGACTGATATTGACGGCGTTAAATGCATTGACGGCTTACAAGCACTGGAAAACAAGCTCGATCTATTCATTGTTGCCGTCGGTGCTGACGCCGTCTTCGACTTAGTTGACGAAATAATCGCAGCAAATGCCGCTGAATCTGTGATGTTGATCCCCGGCGGCCTGGGTGAAACTGAAGCCAGCAGAGCGCAAGCAGCAGAGATGGCCGCGAAGATGAATGAAGCACACCGTCACGGCGACGGTGGCCCCATCTTCCTCGGGGGTAACTGTCTGGGGATTGTTTCTCACCCCGGAAATTATGACTCTTGGTTTATTCCAAAATTTAAATTACCCAAACCACCAAAGAAAACACAACGCAACTCAGCGCTAATTAGCCAGAGCGGAGCCTTTATGATTACCAGGATTAGCCAGAATCCCTGGTTTGATCCAAACTATATGACCGCTCTAGGCAACCAGAACGACCTAACACATAGCGACATGGTGAACTACTTCGCTGATAATGCTGAAATCGATTTGATCGGTGTCTATGTCGAAGGATTTAAGGAGCTGGATGGGCTCGCCTTCGCAGAAGCAGTGCGCAAATGTATTGTTAACGGTAAACAGGTAGTCGTATACAAAGCCGGACAGTCAACACCTGGGCAAGCCGCAACACTCGGACATACCGCTTCAATTGCCGGCGACTACGAAGTATGTCAGGCGATTTTACGGCAGTCAGGCGCTATTTTTGCTAACAGCTTTACGGAGTTCAACGATCTCTTCTACGTCGCCGATTGCATGCATAACAAAAAAATCTATGGTAATCGTTTAGGTGCTGTTAGTGGCGCGGGATTCGAAGCCGTGGGCATGGCCGACAGCATTCATTCCGGAGATTTTTCTTTAACAATGGGTGCTCTAGAACCGAAAACACATGAGCGCCTCGCGCAAGTGCTCAAAGCGAAGAAACTTGACGCACTGATGGAGATTCGCAACCCCTTCGACATTAACCCCGGCGCAGACGATGAAGCCCATGTACTGTGCACTGAAGCATTTGTCGATGACCCCAATATTGATGCCGTCGTAGTTGGCCTCGATCCGCTATCACCCATGATGCGCACTCTACTTGACAGTCCGCGTCCCGGTTTTGACATCAATAGCGAAGACAGCGTCACCCATCAACTACCAAAATTGGTGCAAGATAAGGATAAGCCAATCATCGGTATTGTCGACGGTGGCTCACTCTATGATCCGATGATTGAAATGCTAAAAGATCGCGGCGTTTGCACGTTCCGCTCCTGCGATCAAGGCGTCAAAGTACTCGGGAAATATATCCAAGCCCGACTGAATTCTGAATATATCAAGCAAAAATACCGCAACGGATAAAAGCTAAAAAGGCTAACGCTTCCATCGGCAGGTAAACCACACTAACAAGTATTTACCTGCCGAGAAAGGTGTAGGAAGTTATCAGATCAAAGGAACAGGTTAACGCTTAACCAATTCTCCGATTAACCGCCGTGCCACGTTGGCTACCACTTTGTTACGATAAGAACCGGGGGTAAAGGTGCTGCGCATAGGCTTGGACTGCGCTCTCACCAATTTTACCAGGGCTGTAATGCACTCATCATCGGCAACCGCACCAAAAGATGCCTCGACGCCCTCAATCAGAAGTGGTCGAGAATTGGTGCCGGTTAGCGCGATACGGATATCGGTTAACAGATTTTCATCGCACTTGACACCAACGGCGACGCCAGCCAAGGGGAAGTCGACACCACCACGCACTCTGACTTTACGGTAAGCCGTTTGATAGCCATCGAGCTTCTCGATGATCACCGCAACCAGCAATTCACCAGGTTTAAGTAGCAGATAGTTGGCACCATCCTCCTGGTACATATCCTTCAAAGCAATTGTTCTCTTACCTTCAGAAGAAACCAATTCCACTTTAGCACCATGCACCATCATCGCTGGCGCAAGATCACCACTGAATGCTGCGCGACAGATATTACCTTTTGGCGCTACGTGACAGATATCGCCACGATACTTTAAACAATAATTATTGGACTTACGCCACCATTCACTTTGATTATAGAACTGGCAGCGCGTGTCCAGGCACAGGTTGCCGCCGACCGTGGCGGAATACCGATGCGTGTTACCGGCAATCGTCTCTGCAGCTTGCACCAACAAAGAATAATCTTGATTGACTCGCTCATCCGATATCAATTGCTCCAGCGTGACACTAGCGCCTATTCGCAAGCCTTCGCTGGTTTCCTCAATGGCCTGCATCTCGGATACGGCAGAAATATCAACGACGGCAACGGGTGTTTCCAAGCCACGTCTCAAGTTCGGAACGAAGTCCGTGCCACCGCCAATGTATCGCGCACCCGTCTCAGCGCCTAAAATTACGGCTTCAGCAGCAGTTTTAGGCTGCTGGATTTCAAATTCTGGCAGATGCTCCATTAGGCCACCTCTTGCTTGGAATGGTTACGTTTATTAGCACGCTCTTGCTTAGTAATGGCATCCATGATGCGATCCGGCGTCAAGGGGGTTTCCGTCATTTCAATTCCGATGGCATCGCGCACTGCCGAAGACACCGCCGCCAGCACACTGGAAAGCATACCCTCGCTGGCTTCTTTTGCGCCAAAGGGGCCATTCGGATCTATGGGCTCGATGATTTTCACTTCAATATCGGGCGACTCAACAATGGTCGGGAAGCGATAATCGAGGAAGTTGGCGTTCATATGTAAACCATTTTGAAAACCTGTTTCCTCGGAAATGGCCTGGCCCAAACCCATCCAGACACCACCCTGAATCTGTCCTTCTACCGATAATGGGTTAATGGCAAAGCCACAATCATGGGCACACCAGATCTTATCCACCGTCACCTGGAAAGTATCCTCGTCTACCGTCACCTCGGCGACTGTGGCACCGTAGGAATAACCCGGAGAAGAGCCAACTGCTGCTCCCCGTTGTTTTCCCATCCCTTGATATTCGCGCGGAACAAAATAAGTACCCTTTGCCGTAATCGTACCTGAACCAATCAACGCCTGATCCACGATATCCTGGAAGGGCAAAGCCGTTTCCGGACTACCCTTGACACGATAGGCTTCACCCATACATTCAACGTCTTCCACCGCACACTCAAATTTTCGTGCAGCCGCATCAAGCAAAATGGTTTTTAGGTTCTTCGCCGCATCCATCGCTGCACTGCCGACCATCACCGTTACCCGTGATGAATAGGAACCGTTATCCTTGGGCGTGATAGCACTGTCATTCGCGATCAGACGTAAGCGGCTGTAATCAACACCCAAAATTTCCGCAACCGCCTGAGTAATAATAGTGGATGATCCCTGACCAATATCGGATGCACCAGTAAATATCGTAATACCACCATCAAAATCCAGCTTGAGCAAAATAGTCGCGTGTGGCTCGCCCGTCCAATGCACCGGTTTACCCGCACCACTCACAAAATGTGAACAGGCCGCGCCAATACCTTTTCCATACGGTAATTTTTTACGTTTTTGTTTCCAATTACTCGCCTCTTCCACCCAGTCAATACACTCCGGCAAGCCATAGCTTCTACCCCGCAGACCATTGATGGTTTCAAAGTCCGGTTGCAACAAATTCGCACGACGGGCTGCCAACACATCAATATCTAAAGCTTCCGCCATGCTGTCGAGCAAAGCTTCAAACGCAAAACGGATATTCACTGTGCCGTGGCCGCGCATCGCGCCACAACCGGGATTATTGGTATAAACACGCTGCCCCCGATACTTCACATTGGGAATATCATAGATAGCATGCAACAGTGCTCCAGAGTACAGAATAGTGATCACACCATAGCCGGCATAAGCGCCACCACGCTGAATAACTTCCGCTTCGCAAGCGGTGATCTTGCCATCCTTAGTCATACCCATCTTGATATTAACATCGGTTTCCGGACGGCCTTTGTGGGTAAGAAAGGTCTCTTCCCGCGACAGCTTCATCTTCACCTTGCCACCTGCCGCTTTTGCCAACAGACAAGCAATAATCTCAAAATTGAGGGTTTCGGTGCGCGCTCCAAAGCCGCCGCCAACAAAAGGTTTAATGACACGGATACGCGATGAATCCATACCCGTACATTGCGTCAGCATCAGGTGCACATAATAAGGAACCTGTGTCACAGACTGCAGAGTTAGCATATCCCGTTCAGCATCGTATTCAGCCAACGCAGCATGCGGCTCCATATGCGCATGTGTCACTTCTCCGCAATGATAGGTTCTCTCCATCACCAGATCAGCCTGCGCAAATCCTTTTTCGACATCGCCAAATTCATCCTCAACCGAGCGTTCAAGGTTGCCTTTGCGTTTATCATGTATTTGCACAGCGTCCGGCGCAAGCGCCTCCTGCACAGTAAAGTAGGCGGGTAACTCTTTTACCTCGAGCCGAATTAAATCCAAGGCTTGGCGCGCGGTCTTCTCATCAATTGCCGCCACCGCCGCCACCGCATCACCTCGATAACGCAGCTTTTCTTTCGCCAGCGGATATTCGTTCTCAGAAATTGGCAGGATACCGAAAGGCGCACCACAGTCATCACCCGTGATGACCGCTTTTACCCCAGGCAGCGCGCGCGCCGCCGAGACATCAATATTTACAATTTCAGCATGCGCATAGGGACTTCTTAGAATAACACCCACTAAAGCGCCATGTGCGTCCAGATCAGTTGTGTATTTCGCTTTTCCGCTAACTTTTTCGATACCATCAATCAACGGTATGCGCGCACCAGCGGCTTTATTGGGTTTAACGTGACTGAGATCTTGGTTGACTCGTTTCATTTCAATCCCCCCGCGCGAGTTTCAGCTACCGCTTTAACAGACTCAAGAATCTTCACATAGCCAGTACAACGACATAAATTCCCCTCTAGCGCCTTGCGGATCTCACTGTCAGTTGGCTCTGGATTTTTACGGAGCAAAGCTTCGGAGGCCATCACCATTCCCGGCGTACAGAAGCCACATTGCGCCCCTAACTTTTCGTGAAACTGTTTTTGTAACTCGGAGAGCCTACCATTATCTGAAAGCGACTCGATGGTCTCCACGTGCTTACCCGCCACCTTGGCCGCCAAGGTAATGCAGGACAACCGGGGGGCACCATCCACCAAGACTGTACAGGCACCACACTCACCGCCATCACAACCCATTTTGGCACCGGTCAAGTCTAATTTCTCCCGCAGGTAATCTATCAATAGCAAGTTTTTTGGCACCAAATCTTGCTGCGGATACCCATTCACCTTCAGGTCTAGAATGAACTTATCACCACTACTCATCTAACCACCCCTCTTAAGCACCAATACTCTTAACTCTAATACCCTTAAATCTAAGGAAATAAAAATCTCGCACCCTTGCCAACACACCGGCAAAAGCAGAGTTTAACATATAGTATTGTTACGCTACAATAAGGTAATGCTACTATTATAAAACAAAATAACCCTTTCGAGTTTTAATAATCTGCAATCGCCCTTAAGCTGCCCTGTGCTGATTATTATTGATCGGCAAGCTTTTGTAATAACGTCAAAAGATTCGCTTTCTCTTGTGCGGTGAAGAACCTAGTAACTCTCTTTTCGTGATGGAACACGATAGGCATGATGGACTGTAGAAATTGTTCCCCCTCCTCGGTAAGAAACAACGCATAGGCTCTGCGATCAGTCTCATGCTTTCGTCGTTCCACCAAGTTTCTTTTTTCAAATCGATCAATCGTTTCACCCAGCGTTGAGCGCTCAACACCAACCGCCTTAGCAAGACCAGTTTGGCTAATACCCTGGTTATGCTTGATTTTTACGAGCAGCCCAAACTGTCCGGGGGTAATTTGTTTCTCCCCTAAGGCAAGACTGAAATCCTGAAATAAGGCAGTTTGAGCACGTCGAAGTTGATATCCGATCAATTCCTCTAAAAAACCAGAGTTAATTTTATCGCCAACTTCAGCGATATCTCGACTGTTACTGGATTGCACGGCCACTTTATTCACTACCACCTCAAGAACAATTGATTAAGACATGTAGGGTATTCCTACGAAATTAGATGATACAAAGCTATCCCCAGCGATGCCAGCGCCCGGCAATTCTTTTTCGTACTTTGTGGTAAGACCGGTCTGTCATTGTCATGATAGCGCCAATATTGACATTATAGTTGGCATTCATTATTGTAAGCATCCCTGTTTATTAATGACTGCCCCACTAGTTTGGCCGCTTTCCATTTCCAACTTTACGGGATTAAACAACCTGGAACTTACACTGTGACAGAAGCCTATATTTGCGACGCAATCCGAACACCTATTGGCCGCTACGCCGGAGCTCTCTCCACTGTGCGCCCTGACGATCTTGGCGCTACACCAATCAGAGAGCTGCTACAACGAAACCCTTCACTCTCTCCCGGCTTAATTGATGATGTTATTATGGGTTGCGCCAACCAAGCCGGTGAAGACAATAGAAATGTTGCGCGTATGAGTGCACTGTTAGCCGGGCTACCGACCAGTGTAGCGGGGGTTACGGTTAACCGCCTTTGCGGTTCGGGCATGGATGCTGTCGCCATTGCTGCTCGCGCGATAAAATCCGGCGAAACACAATTAATGATTGCTGGCGGAGTAGAGTCAATGTCCCGTGCGCCACTGGTCATGGGAAAGGCGGAGACCGCCTTTAGCCGCCAAGCGGAAATTTTCGACACCACCATTGGATGGCGCTTTATCAATCCACTCATGCGTAGCCAATATGGCGTAGAATCAATGCCCGAAACAGCAGAGAATGTTGCCGCTGACTTCGGTATATCTAGAGAAGACCAAGATGCCTTTGCACTCCGCAGCCAACTAAAAGCTGTCGCTGCGCAAGCGTCTGGACGGCTGGCAGAAGAAATTGTAGCCGTAACGATTCCCCAGCGCCGACAAGATGCTCTTATTATTGATCAGGATGAGCACCCGCGAGCCGATACAAGTCTCGAAAGCCTAACCAAACTCAAAGCCCCTTTTCGAGAGGGCGGTTGTATTACCGCAGGTAATGCTTCAGGTGTTAACGATGGCGCGTGTGCTCTATTACTGGCTTCTGAAAAGGCCGCAGATCAGCATAGACTAACTCCGAAAGCGCGTGTTGTCGCAGCTGCAGTAGCAGGCGTCGAACCACGGATCATGGGCTACGGACCAGTGCCTGCTATCAATAAACTGTTGGAAGTAACGGGGTTGGCCATGCCTGATTTTGCGGTAATCGAATTAAACGAAGCTTTTGCCGCACAAGCGCTTGCCTGCTCCCGCGCACTCCACATTGCTGATGATGACGAGCGTTTAAACCCGAATGGCGGCGCGATAGCCCTAGGGCATCCGCTCGGTATGAGTGGTGCCCGTCTTATCACCACCGCAACCTATCAGCTGCACAGAACCGGGGGGCGTTATGCTCTTTGTGCTATGTGCATTGGCGTGGGCCAGGGTATAGCCATCATCATCGAGCGCATTTGATAAGGACATTATTGCGCATAAGTAAATCGTAGAACTTTTTATACCTCCATTCACTAACAAGGAAACCTTGTATGACTGAAATCGTATCCGTAGGCGCCGAAATTACTGAACGTCACGACATAGACAAAGACCGGACCATTGGCTTTATGGGCGAGGAATGCCGGGTTTATAGCACCCCCGCATTACTCTATGACACAGAGATTGCCTGCCGCAACCTGCTCATGCAACACATCGGGGCTGACCAGGACTCCGTCGGTACCCACGTCGAACTGACCCACACGGGCCCAACTCTGCTCGGAATGTGGATTGAGATAACGGCTAAAGTTACTGAAGTGAAGGGGCCGGCAGTGAAATTCGAAGTTACCGCTCGTGACGCCTTGGAACAGGTCGCTACCTGCAAACATTCACGCTTTGTCGTCAACGTTGAGAGCACAAAGAAGCGTTTACTCGGCAAGCTGGATAAATTTAACGCGCTCTAGACCTAATAAGTTATTTGAGCCCATGTACCCAGATGTTCAGGTCGCGTATAACAACCACCATTGCGGCCTGGACAATACCCGCGTTACGCAAAAGTAAAGGCTTTCTCGGAATGGCGACATTGGTTGTCGACTCAAACTTAGCGGTAGTGATTGCCGTTATTCTATGCGATGATTTACACAACTCTGAATTCCGAATAGCACGCCCCAGAATCTAACTATGGTACGCGAGCATGATAGGCAAAGAGCGTTGAAGTCCAAACAGGCCTCAGACCTTTTTATCCAAAAATTATTTAAAGACCATAATACCGGTCTCTTGAAGTTTTTGACGCGAAAACTTGCCGACCCTGAGGAAGCTGAGGATATTGCGCAAACCGCCTATGAAAAAATGCTCGGTGTTAGCGAGCCTGAAAAGTTAGACAACGTCAAAAGTTATCTCTATCAAACAGCGGTAAACCTAGCGATTGACCGAATGCGTAGACAACAACGCGGGAGCAATTATCAGCAGTTAATGAAAGAAGCCATGGAACAAACCGGCGACGTCCATAGTCCATCTCCTGAGCGGTTACTTGCTTCAAGGCAGAAACTAAAGTGCGCTCAGTTGGCACTAAAGGAGCTACCGGAATCTTGCCAGCGCGCATTCCTGCTGCACCGGACACAGCATCTATCTTATCGGGAAATTAGCGAAATTCTGGAAGTGTCCGTCAGCATGGTGGAAAAACATATCATTCAGGCCCTAAAACATTTGCGGAAAAAGCTGAAATAAATTGAGGTAAACTTCAGGTCAAACGTTCTAACCTATAGAACGAGCCACTTTTTAGAATATTGCTATCGATTAATGAATACGAACTTGACAGAAAACGAATTGCATGACACTGCCACTGAGTGGTTTGTGCGCTTACAATCTGAAGAATTAACAGAGCAGGAAAAACAACGATTTTTTCACTGGTTAGCGGTCGATCCTGCGCACCAACGCGCCTATATAGAAATCGAAAAGTTTTGGGATAGCTTAGCCGCGCTTGAAATTGAAAGCGTAATCCCTTTGCGCAAAAAGACCTTTTTACCAAGAGCGCTGGCAGCCTCTGTTGCCTTATTTTTAGTTGGCATCATGGTATTTTTTAATATCTCCTATCAAAGCACCCACTTTGCAACCGCTGTTGGCGAACAGCGCAATCTGGTTCTCAGTGATGGCTCGCAAATTATATTGAATACCGCTTCCACCCTAAGCACTGATTTTAATGAGCAACGACGCTTAGTACACCTAACCAAGGGCGAAGCTTTTTTTGATGTAGCCAAAGATCGTTCAAAACCTTTTATCGTCCAAACCAGCAATGGAATAGTCCGGGTCTTGGGCACCCAGTTCAACGTGCTTAACGCTAAAAAAGGTAGCGTAGTAACCGTACTAGAAGGTAGCGTCGGCGTCACCCAGGATCAGGATATTCATTTGGCGGCCCAAGCCAACTTCAAACCAGCACTTCAGCTTGAGAGTAACCAACAAGTCGTTATTACCCCCGAATATTTGGCACAAAACCCAAATCGAGTTGATGCCCATGATGTTGTCGCCTGGCGCGAAGGCCAGCTCGTTTATAATGGTGAGTCTTTCGCTCGAGTGCTTGAGGACATTAACCGCTACTTCGAGGGCGAGATCAGAGCTGGCGACGAGGCATTGAACAACCTCCAAGTAATTGCTGTCTTACAGTTACAGGATAAGCAAACCACATTACGAGCGTTGGAAGAAGCTTTTGATGTGGCGTCTGTCACCGTGTCCGATGAGCTAATACTGCTCTATCCTAAAAAATAAACCAACAACTCCTAATAGCGCCTTTACTCCTATATAATCAACTCCCTAATTTATCTATAAGATAGCCGATGCAGCCAAACTGTATCGGCTATTAATAATAACAAGCGTTGCCCAGCCCGGGGGGAGTACTGATTTGGTTAGGCCGAGCTTCGGTCACAGGTTGCGTCAATATTGCTCGACAATAGCTTCTTGGCCTCACCTTTTAATGGGTGTTAAGGCGCTGTGCGTTTGTGTGCTCATCCTAAACTGTGGTTCCAGTTATAGCGCCACGCAGCCGCCAAAATACACCCTGCGTGCTTACCAATTAGATTTTCCACAACAACCTCTCGCACAAGCCTTAATAAAGCTGGGAAATGAAGCTGAGCTGACTATTGTCATGCCCAGCCAGTACGCAAAAGACCTGATGGCGCCAGCCTTACACGGGAAAATGACGCTGGTGCAAGCATTAAATACCCTGTTATCCGAGACCAACTTGGGGTTTCGATTTGTCGACCGCAGTACCATTTCCATTTCTCCTAATTACCCCAGGTCAGAGCGCGAAAAAGCCCCTAAAACCAATGCGGCATTAACTATCCCTAATCAAGACTTGCTCGACGGCATTCGTCCCATTGAAGAGGTCATTGTTACCTCACAAAGACGAAGTCAAAATCTCCAGCAAGTGCCCAAAGCTATTTCCGTCATCAATGACGAACAGTTGCGACGCGCGCAGATTACTAACTTAGGTGGCGTTGGTCCAAAAGTACCAGGCCTGACAGTCTCCTATTTTAGCTTAGGCCAGCCGACTATCCATATGCGCGGCATTGGCTCCAACGATGACGGTGCAGCACTCGATAACTCAATTATCGTTTATTTGGATGATGTCTACGTCAGCCGCATTAGCGCTATTGATATCAATCTATTAGACATCGAGCGCCTGGAAGTATTACGCGGCCCTCAGGGCACCCTCTATGGTCGCAATACCATTGGCGGGGCAATTAATGTGGTCAGTAAATCACCCTCATCAGAGGCCACCGTTGATATCAATACGACGCTAGGAAATTTTGACCACCGAGCAATGAGCGCCGTTTTCAACGGCCCCTTGCAACACGACCAACTACTGGGTAAGTTGGCACTGAGCGCCAGCCACACAGACGGCTGGCAAGACAACATCTATCTTCATAAAAGTCAGCATGGCCGCGAAAATATCAGCGCCCGCAACAAGCTATTATTTCTACCCAACGAAGATTTAAGCATCGAGCTTGGCGCAGACTATACCTGGGATAACATGAACTCTACTGGCCGTATTCCCGTCGTGGGCAGAGTTCCCATTAGAATACTCGACGAAAATGGCAAACTTATTCCAATAGTCGATGACGCCGGAGGCCCCATATTGGATGCGGCAGGCAACCAGCTTTACGAAAGCCGCCTGCCTACGGAAATCCTTAAGTCTCTCGGTGGCGATTTCAAACATGCCACGAATGGTATGAGCGGATATACCGACCGCACCATCTGGGGGCTGACTGGAAGGGCTTTCTGGGATAACCCCTGGGGCGAGTTTACATCGATTACCGGCTACCGCAGCTCCGATTTTGCCTGGGCAGAAGATTCATTGGGGCTGCCACCCTCTGCGACCGATCAAAGAATCGGCACCATCGTGGACGAAACCCATACCCAATTTTCCCAGGAATTTCGTATCGCCTCTGCCGAAGAAAAAAACCTGCGTTATGTCCTTGGCCTCTACTTCCTCCGTGAAAAAACTTCACGTGAAGAAAAGTTCCCCTTTGCCACTGGCACTGCGGTAACCGCCCAAGAAAACGTAACGAATAGCTATGCGCTGTTTGGACAAGCCGATTACAACCTGACCTCGCGCCATACCATGACCATCGGCGCACGCTACACTTACGATAGCAAACGTTTAGACCAGTCCGCCTTTAACGGCGGTGCGCCCGCGATAATTCTAGAGGACTTCAACCTAACCGAGCGCGGCCATTGGGATGACCTCTCCCCATCCCTAGCCATTTCCTACCAAGCTAGCGACAACTTACTGCTCTACGGCAGCGCTTCCAAAGGGTTCAAAAGCGGCGGGTTTCAAGGTGCACCAGGGAATCTTGTTTCCGCCCGACGCAGTATCGACCCGGAAAGCGCCTGGAACTTTGAATTCGGTATCAAGAGTGAATGGTGGTATAACCGTTTACGCCTTAATCTCGTCACTTTCTTAACCGACTTTCGTGATTTGCAAGTCGTTCAGTTTCGTACGGTCAATAATTTTGGCATCTTTGAAACCGCCAACGCAGCTTCTGCAACACTCCGTGGCATGGAAACTGAATTTATATTTCACCCCGTCGAAGGCTGGAAAATATCCGGCTCGTATGCCTACCTGCGCGCCACCTATGATAGTTTCAATGACTCAAACGGCGGCGATTTTAATGGCAATCGATTACGCCAAGCCCCCAAACATTCTTTCGATTTAACGCTCAGCTATGAATGGGCCGCTTGGGACGGTATCGCCCAGGCAAGCCTTGATTACCGCTACCAAGATAAAAGCTTCCGGGAACCGGATAACAGCGTCACTGTACAACCCAGCTACGACTTACTGGATGCTCAACTGAGCTATCGTACCACCGACGGCAGCTGGGAAGCCGTGCTCTGGACTAAAAACCTACTCGACGAAGAATACATCGCCCACCTCTATATTCTCGGTGGCAATGATTACGCCCTCTTCGGCACACCTAGAACCTATGGCGTTAGTCTGAATTGGCATTATCAATAACCCCTCGCTCATCAATTTTTCTCCCCCCAAAAAAACCCACCAGCCCTTAGCAATTGATTAAAAACATGAAACCTCACCTTTTTTAAAAAATTATTGAGGTAAATTATGAGCCTAGCGTTATAGCTATGAGACGCGGCAGAACGGCTGCAGTATCCAGCATCGTCGCGTTAATAACTAACAGTCTATGAGGAGAGGGGATATATAATGAAACCAACTTTTATTAAAAAAGCAATTGCAGTTTCAGTCGGTACTTTAGCATTGGCAAGTTTTGCCAGTGCGGATAGTATTGCGATTGAGGAAGTCGTTGTCACCGCCCAAAAACGTGCGGAAAGTTTGCAGAATGTTCCGATCGCTATAACCGCTTTTAGCGGAGATAAACTCCGCGAAGATGATATCACCAATATGCAAGATATTGGTAACCGTACACCAGGTTTAGTATTCGCAGCATTTAGTGCCGGCCAGCCAGAAATAGCCATTCGCGGAATTGGCACCAAAGAAGATGGTGCTGCTGCCAGCGATTCAACCGTTGTATCGGTAGATGATGTTTATATCGCCGCACGAACCGCTCAGGTTTTTGATATATTTGACCTGGAACGTGTCGAAGTACTGCGTGGCCCACAGGGCACTCTGTACGGGAAAAACTCAATCGGTGGCTCTATCAACTTTATCACCAGCAAACCGTCAGAAGATTTAACTATTCGAGCTCGCGCGACTACCGGCAACTACGGTCGTCAAGATTTCGGCGGCATGATCAGCGGTCCTTTAACGGAAGGGCTCTATGGCAAAGTCTCCTTCAGTAAACGTGATACCGATGGTTATTTACGCAACCTGCTTAATGGTGAACGACAGGGCGAAACGGACACGCTTGCTTGGCGCGCGCAATTGCGCTGGCTGCCATCCGATAATGTTGAAGTAATGTTCAGTGCAGATGGCGCGGATGACGACAATGGCCAGACCAATAGAGAGCCTGTCGGGGGCAAAGGAGGACTGCATGGTTGTCCAAATTGCGTATCCAATCCGCTTGCTGTCAATCAGGCTTTAGGTGGCGCTGGAGACCCGTGGACCACCTTAGCGGAAACCGAAGGATATACTGACCGTCAGGTGGAAGGCTATAGTGTTAAAGTTAACTGGGAGTTAGAAAACTTTACCTTCACATCTATTACTGCCTACCGGGAAAGTGATTTTGACTGGGTTGAAGACTCCGAAGGCCTACCTCCTGCACCGTTTATTGACCTGACAGCTGGTGGCGGCGCATTACTTGGATCACTTCCTGCAAACCTTGGATTTTCCTTCGACTTAAATGACGTTGCGCTGGAAGAAACAGAACAATATACACAGGAATTTCGATTAACATCCAATGCAACTGACGGCCTTAAGTGGGTAGTTGGTTTCTTCTATAGCGAGGAAGAAATTGAGCGTCACGAATCTTTTACTTTCACCTCTTTAGGTGGTTTTGGCCAGCTCAGCGAACAAACATCCAATCAACTCAACGAATCGACCAGCTGGGCTGTATACGGCCAAGCCACCTACGACTTGACCGATACGTTATCGCTGACCGGTGGGCTGCGATATTCTACGGAAGAAAAGGAGATCGGCGTAGGCGCTGACGTTACTAGTGGCATAGGCCTGCTATTATTAGATTTTCCTTATACCAACGCTGAGGAAGACTGGGATAGCATTGATGGTCGTCTCGCATTAAACTGGCAAGCTGCAGAAGATATCATGCTTTACGCCAGTATCACCACGGGCTTCAAGAGCGGTGGTTTTACCGGATCTGCTACCACTCTAGCAGTAGCAACAACGCCTTTTGACGATGAATCAGCATTAAGCTACGAAGTAGGCTTCAAATCACTACTCTTAGACAAAAGCTTGCAATTAAATGTGACGGCTTTCTTTACCGATTATGAAGACCTTCAGGTGACACGCTTCTTCACACCAGCCGGAAATAATCAACTAGGCCAATTTTTCACCGAAAACGCCGGAGAAGCTGAAATAAGCGGACTGGAAGTTGAAGTGCTTTGGTTGCCGATGGAAGGTTTAGAAATCGGAGGTAGCTATGCCTATCTGGATACCGAATATACAGATTTTACCGGCACAATTGACAGTGGTGGTAATGATTTTTCGGGAAACGATCTGCGTCAGTCTCCTCCGAATACTGTGAATGTTTTTGCTAAATATACGATGAACTTGTCAGATGACATAGGTAGTATTTCTGCTAAAGTCGATTATAGATACCAAGATCTTAGTTTCTATGATCCCGATGAAAGCCTAACCACTTCTATTCCGCAGTACCGAATCTGGAATGGCCGCATAGCATGGCGCTCTCCGCAAGGCCACTGGGAAGTCGCAGGCTGGATTAAAAATATAGGTGACGAAGAATATCGTACGCACCTGTATTCTCAACGATCAGGTGATGTGGCATTTGCTTTATTCGGCGAGCCGCGCACTTCCGGTGTAACTGTTTCTTATAACTATTAATTAAGCCTACAACTAAGCGCTTGCCCACGCCTGTGAGCAAGCGCTTTTTTTTGTCCTTATCATTAGCACACAACACACTCCAGCCTCTCTGAGCAGCAATCAACATTTCGCTACGCCCATCGCATAAGGTAGACTTGCCCTACTTTATCTTTGTTGAATCGAGTTCATATCGTGGCAAGCCCGCCAATATTAAAGATTGCCTTACCAACGCCACTCAGAAGGTGCTTTGATTATCTTCCTCCCAGCACCAATCAAAGCGGCCCCTACCTGCCAGGTTCACGTATTCGCGTGCCTTTTGGTAATCGTGACATGGTTGGCATCCTAGTCCAGGTAGTTGACCATTCAGACGTGCCTAGAAACAAACTCAAACCTGCCAACAAAATTATTGACGAGCAACCCATTATTCCAGCGCACATACTCCGACTTTATGAGTGGTGCGCAAACTATTACCAGCATCCCCTCGGTGACGTTCTGGCAACTGCTCTGCCCACGCTATTACGTAAGGGTGAGACGAATTTAAGGCAAACGGAAATAGTCTATCTCGCCACCGAGCTAGGGCGTGCGCAGGCCCAGGACCAATTAAGCCGAGCGCCAAAACAAGCAGAAGTCATGGCGCTTGCCTTAGAGCACCCGAAAGGTTTTGGGGAGCACGCCATACAAACCTTAGGATTGAGTGGCTCACCCTTAAAGGCGTTACTTGATAAAGGCTTCCTGGTGAGGCAGTCAATTCAGATAACCCCACAGCGGCGAAGCGCCACCATATTGGCTGAGGCGCCATTAACGCTAAATACTCACCAGCGACAGGCGGTCGATGCCGTCACTCAATCGTTAGCTGCTTTTTCCTGTTTTCTTATCGAGGGCGTGACTGGCAGCGGGAAAACGGAGGTTTATCTACAGGTCATTGGACAGGTGCTAAAAAAGGGGGGTTCGGCACTGGTACTCGTGCCCGAGATTGGCTTAACACCGCAAACCGTATCTCGCTTCAAGCGCCGTTTTAATGTCCCCATTACCCTGCTCCACTCGGGCCTTTCTGATCAGCAACGTGCTCATGATTGGCTTTATACTGCTCAGGAGGAAGCTGGCATCATCATCGGCACTCGCTCCTCGGTATTCACACCAATCAGACATTTGGGCATTATCATTGTCGATGAAGAACACGACCTTTCCTTTAAACAACAGGATGGGCTGCGTTACTCAGCGCGAGATATCGCGGTTATGCGTGCGCACCAGGAAAATATTCCTATCCTTCTTGGCACGGCGACGCCCTCGCTGGAAAGTCTTTATAACGTGCAAAGCAATCGATACCATCTTTTGCAACTACCCGAACGAGCCGGAAATGCTGCCCTACCCAGCTTTGAGCTGATCGATGTCCGCAGCAGGCCGCTTCAGGATGGTTATTCACAACCTTTGATTAGCGCTATTTCAGAGCAACTTGCCCAAGGTAACCAAGTTTTAATTTTCCTAAATCGGCGTGGTTTTTCTCCGATTATGATGTGTCATGAGTGCGGCTGGATAGCCAACTGTAAACGCTGCGATGCCCGTTTAACCCTACACCTCAACCCCTACCAACTGCGCTGCCATCATTGTAGCGCGCAAAAAAAAGTACCCCCCAGCTGCCCAGACTGTGGGCATACACAACTGAGCCCTCTGGGAGTAGGCACTGAACGTTCAGAGCAAGCAATCTCTGAGCTATTTCCAAAAACCGAAATAATTCGAATTGACCGGGACACCACCCGTGCCAAATCGGCGATGCAAAACCTTGTTGCCATCATAAAAGAAGGCAAGCCTTGCATCCTCATCGGCACGCAAATGCTGGCAAAAGGACACCATTTTCCCAACGTCACACTAGTCGCGATACTGGAGGCAGACGCCGGGTTTTTTAGCTCTGACTTTCGGGGCCTGGAACGCATGGGACAGCTAATCACTCAAGTAGCCGGTCGTGCCGGAAGAGCCAAGAAAAGCGGTAAGGTTTTAATTCAGACACATCACGCAGATCACCCCCTGCTCAATCAACTCATTACACGTGGCTACTCTGCTTTTGCACAGCAGTTACTGGCTGATCGAGAACAAACCAATCTACCACCCTATAGTCACGCCGCATTAATCAGAGCCGAAGCCGTGAAGGAGCAGGCACCTTTTGAGTTTTTAACACAGGTACAAAAATTGGCTCAGCAGCTGTCGAATACTTATCAGCTCAAAAATATTGAGTTGTTTGGCCCCATCCCCGCCATAATGTACAAAAGATCGGGGCGTTATCGCGCTCAGCTCATGCTAATATGCTCCGATCGCAAGTCGCTGCACCAGCTGCTGACACCGCTCTGCCTTCAGCTTGAGAGTCTGGGCGGATCAGGCAAAGTGCGCTGGTCGGTTGATGTCGACCCACAGGAGTCGATTTGATGATTAGTTAACAAGCGCCACTGTCACCGTTACAATGTGATTAATTCGTTAAATAAGCTGTTCGAACGCTACCCCGCTCGCCTATTATGTGCGGCCAATTTGCAGGAGATTAAATTTTTATAATGTTTTCCCCTCTTCCACCAACCTTTGCCCCCATCAATTACAGCAAAAACTAAACATAATGTCTCACGATTACGCCAAAAGAGCCGCACAACACAAACAAAAGATCGGTAAAAATGATACCCCAAGGGTTTCAAAAACCTTCATGGCGATCACCTTTATCAGCATCGCCTGCTTTGCTGCGTTCCTTTATTATCTGACACAATTACAACCAGAGGTGCAGCCAACCTTACAGAAAAGCACCAGCACCCCGGTCAAGCCGGAAAAAACAGAGCCTAAGGTGAAAACAACGCGCACGCCTGTGGTTGAGACTTCAAAAGCTGACGATGAGTACGATTTTTATAAACTGCTCCCGCAAACCGAAGTGATTCCGCCTAGAGTTGAGGAGTATCAGTCAAAACCGATTCAACAGGCAGGGGCCAAGACCTATTTGCTTCAGGCTGGCTCTTTCCGGCATCATGAGGATGCTGATCGCTTGCGCGCAAAACTCATTCTGCAAGGCCTCGAAGTAACGGTCAAACTGGCCAAAGGCCGCACCGGAGCAAATTGGTATCGTGTCTTGGTCGGCCCATTCACCTCGCGCTCTAAGCTTAATCACGCGCAAGACATCCTCGCTCGCGCGAATACTGAATCCATGTTGATTGAAATCAAATAATAGTAGCCTCTCCAGCCTTGAAATCAGCGGCTTTACCTCCATATTCCTTGTTCTAACGCTCATTATCGGCAGTACAGGAAATATAGATGACTACCATTGTATCGGTTCGCAGGAATAATCAGGTGGTGCTTGGTGGCGATGGCCAGGTTTCACTTGGCAATACCGTCATGAAAGGCAACGCTCGCAAAGTACGGCGTTTATATCGAGATCAAGTCATTGCCGGTTTCGCCGGTGCTACTGCCGATGCCTTTACTCTGTTTGAACGCTTTGAAGCAAAGCTAGAGAAGCACCAAGGGCACCTGATGCGTGCTGCCGTAGAATTAGCTAAAGATTGGCGCACTGATCGCATGCTGCAAAAGCTGGAAGCGCTATTAGCCGTCGCCGACAAAGAGCACTCCCTCATTATTTCCGGTAACGGTGATGTCATAGAACCCGAACACGGGTTAATAGCCATTGGCTCAGGCGGCCCATTTGCGCAATCTGCGGCTCGCGCCCTGATCGAAAATACTGATTTAGACGCCAAGACCATCGTTGAAAAAAGCCTGGCCATCGCTGCCGATATTTGTGTCTACACCAACCACAACCAAACGATCGAAGAGCTCGAATCGGTTGCTTAATACTCATTACCGTAGCGCTTGAATCACACTGCTACCACCTTTATTTGTAACAGAGAGTTATCCGCCTTATGTCAAATATGACGCCAAGAGAAATCGTTCACGAACTGGACAAACATATCATCGGTCAAGCCGATGCCAAACGTGCAGTCGCCATAGCCCTGCGCAATCGTTGGCGTCGTATGCAGTTAGATGAACAAATGCGCAACGAAATTACGCCGAAGAATATTTTAATGATTGGCCCGACGGGTGTAGGGAAAACAGAAATCGCCCGCCGCCTGGCGAAGTTGGCTCAGGCGCCTTTCATCAAGATAGAGGCGACAAAATTTACTGAAGTGGGTTATGTTGGCCGCGACGTTGAGTCGATAGTGCGTGATTTAGTCGACATGGCGGTAAAGATGGTGCGCGAGAAAGAAATGGAGAAAGTAAAGCACCGCGCAGAAGACGCTGCCGAAGAGCGCATACTTGACGCTCTATTGCCCCCGCCACGCAGTAGCGAATTCGGTGACTCACAAACAAATAAAGAATCCAGCACCACCCGCCAGGTATTTCGTAAGAAATTACGTGAAGGCGAACTCGGCGACAAGGAAATTGAATTAGAGCTAAATGCAATGCCCATAGGCGTTGAAATTATGGCCCCGCCCGGCATGGAAGAAATGTCAAACCAATTACAAAGCATGTTTTCCAATATGTCCGGTAACCGTAAGAAAACGCGAAAACTCAAAATCAAAGAAGCCTATAAGCTACTCTGCGATGAAGAAGCCGCCAAACTGGTCAACGAAGAAGACTTAAAAACACAGGCCATTCATTCGGTAGAACAAAACGGTATTGTCTTCCTCGATGAAATTGACAAGGTAACGAAACGCTCTGGTGTCAATGGACCAGACGTCTCTCGCGAAGGCGTACAGCGCGACCTGCTCCCCTTGATCGAAGGCTGCACCATCAGCACTAAATTCGGTATGATCAAAACCGATCATATTTTATTTATCGCCTCCGGTGCCTTTCATCTGGCAAAACCTTCAGATTTGATACCGGAACTACAGGGTCGGTTACCCATACGCGTTGAACTCAACGCACTAACACCAGAAGATTTTGAACGTATTCTAACCGAACCGGACGCTAGCCTAACAGAGCAGTACCAAGCACTGCTCGGTACAGAAGGCACCGACATCCAATATACCAAAGACGGCATCTGCCGCATTGCTGAAATCGCCTGGCAGGTGAACGAACGTACCGAAAATATTGGCGCTCGTCGTTTACATACGGTCATGGAAAGGCTGCTCGAATCAGTTTCTTTCGACGCAACAGACTCCACTAAAGTCACCATAGATTCGGCTTATGTTGATCAGTATTTGGGTGATTTAGCGCAAGACGAAGACCTCTCGCGGTATATCCTCTAAACAGCCAACTGTTACCTCGTTGAGACCTTTGGATCACGGGTTGCAAACGCCTTTTACTCACAAGCGTTGCAGCCTGCGCCCCTTTTCTTTGCGAGTGTCGACCCAGTCCTTCCGCTACAGGGGCGCATTTTACAGTTTCACTTAACGTTAATATCCAACCTGCTATCAATCAAGCCTGTTCCAAGCGATCAAAATATTTATTAATTTCCTCCTTCACTCGTACAGCAAAAGGCGCCGCCAGAAAGCCTAACGTTAATTGAATATCCACCAAACCTTCCGATACTGCGCAGGTGCCTTGAACGCCCGGCCCTTTGATATCCGCGCAATCGCCCCGCCAGGAAAAATTCACCCCGTAATCACGCGCTAGCTTATCCGCCACTTTTTCAGCGGCCTGTAACGCTTGATCTTTACTCATTGCTAGATTTCTTTGCACATTCACACTGGTCAATTCCTGGCTCCTTCAGTTAGCAGGTCGGTTGAAAAACTCAATTTTAGCAATACTCTCACTTCAGTTTGATCGGCTCAACCATAAGGATGTTTTTTATCCATTATGCTCTAAACAGATCAGCGCTTCTTGGTTGATTTCCCCGAAAACACAATCAGATACTGACAACAAACTCACCAAGACTTGATCCTTGTCAAGAAGATGTCAAATCCATAGTTATCTTTCACTTAACAGGCTGAAAACCGCGTCAGACAAGGAGTACACTGCTTAATCCTTAGTTTTTGTAGGCATTAAATCGTTACATTCGAGCTGTAAAATAATCTTGACAGTATGTATCCCATACAATAATATTTTCCAACGATAAGGGATACCACATATATGCAGGTATTCCCACCTAAATAATATAAGTGGGACAACCCACCATACACAGGTCAAACATTATGAGTTCTAGCTATCGTTGGGTAATGAATGAACCAGGCCAAGCGCTGGAGAAAGTCAACTTCGAGCTTGAGCAACCGGGGGCGGGAGAGGTTACTGTTGAAGTAGCAGGTTGCGGTGTCTGTCACACCGACCTCGGTTATTTCTATGATGGCGTTCGTACTAACCATGAACTACCGCTAGCCCTAGGGCATGAAATCAGCGGTCGTGTTATTGCTGCTGGAGCAGGCGCTGAAGCACTCGTTGGTAAAGCTGTCATTATTCCTGCCGTCATCCCCTGCGGCGACTGTGATCTCTGCCAACGCGGTCTAAAAAATATTTGCCGCAGCCAAAAAATGCCCGGCAATGATATCCAAGGCGGCTTCGCCTCCCACATCACCGTCCCCGGACACTGTTTGTGTGAAGTGGACGAATCCAAACTAAAGGCCGCTGGCCTGTCTTTACCCGATGTCGCGGTAATCGCTGACGCTTTAACCACGCCTTATCAAGCTTGCGTCCAAGCCGACGTTAAGCCTGGCGATCTGGCCATTGTTATTGGTATCGGTGGTGTTGGTGGCTACGCGGTGCAGATAGCTAAAGCGATGGGTGCAACAGTTGTAGCCGTCGATGTAGATGCCGAAAAACTCGCCAAACAAAAGGATTTCGGCGCCAGCCTCACCTTGAACGCAACGGAATATCAGGGCAAAGAACTGAAGAAAGCCATTATTAGTTTTGCTAAAGAGCAGGGGCTACGCACGACCGAATGGAAAATTTTTGAGTGTTCGGGCAGCGCACCGGGCCAAAACACCGCTTTTGGCCTGCTCACTTTTGGGGCCCACATTGCCGTCGTGGGATTCACTATGGCCAAGTTGGAGCTACGTTTATCAAACTTGATGGCCTTCCATGCCAAAGCCCAAGGCAACTGGGGTTGTTCACCGGACTACTATCCTGCCGCCCTGGAGTTGGTGCTGGATGGAAAGGTTACCATGACACCTTTCGTGGAGCAGCACCCGCTCGATCAAATCAACGAAGTATTTGCAGCCGCGCATGAGCATAAATTAACTGCTCGTGCCATTTTAGTACCTTAAGGGGAGTAACTATGAATCCAACTACCGAAGCTATTGTTCGGGATATCGCACCTAATCAATTGGCTGACCACAACTTGGTGAGCGATGAAATTGAAAGCTTATGCGACGGCATGGTTCGCTATGAAATGCGTCCAGCCAAACGACTCGACGGCACTGAGGTAACAGGTATCTATAATGCCTGGATTATCCTGAACAACCCGGCACAATATAACTCTTACACCACTAATATGGCGAAAGCATTGATTCTAGCGTTTCGCAAAGCATCCATGGCTCGCGATGTTAACGCTGTCGTCTTTACTGCTGTTGGCGACAAAGCATTTTGTACTGGTGGTAATACCAAAGAATATGCCGAGTACTACGCTGGCAACCCACAAGAATATCGTCAATATATGCGCTTATTTAACGATATGGTGTCTGCCATCATAGGCTGTGACAAACCGGTTATCTGCCGCGTTAATGGGATGCGCATCGGCGGCGGTCAGGAAATAGGTATGGCTGCTGACTTTACTGTCGCGCAGGATTTAGCCAATTTTGGTCAGGCTGGCCCTAAACATGGCTCTGCCGCCATTGGTGGCGCAACTGATTTTCTGCCCGTTATGATCGGCTGCGAACAAGCCATGGTTTCCGGAACTCTGTGCGAACCCTTCTCTGCACACAAAGCAAATCGCCTAGGAATCTGCTGTGAAATTGTTCCTGCCTTAAAAATCGACGGTAAATTTATTGCTAACCCGACCGTTGTTACTAACCAGTTTCTTGATGAATTTGGCCGTATCGTACACGGTGATTTCAAAAAAGGCCCCGAGCTCAAAGCAGGCAAAGAATTAATCAAGCAAGGCGAAATTGACCTTTCTTTATTGGATGAGCGCGTTGAGGCACTGTGTAGCAAACTGCTCGAAACCTTTCCAGAGTGCATGGCAAAGAGCTTGGAAGAGTTACGCAAACCGAAACTCGAAGCTTGGAATCGCAACAAAGAAAACTCACGTGCTTGGTTAGCGTTAAACATGATGAACGAAGCCCGCACCGGATTCCGTGCCTTTAACGAAGGCAATAAGGAAACTGGTCGTGAAATCGATTTCGTCGCATTGCGTCAAGCCTTAGCCAAAGGCGCACCCTGGACACCAGAGCTGATTGAAAGTCTGATGCCAAAGGCAGAAGGTTAATACTGATGAGCGAATCACCACTTAAAGTATGGCTAGAGCATGACGGGCAGTTGTTACGCCTGAGATTAGCTCGACCAAAAGCCAACATCGTGGATGCTGAAATGATCGCGGCACTCTGTGCAGCCTTGGATTCCCACGCCTCTAGCGCTGAATTATCTGCAGTACTGCTCGATGCCGAGGGAACTCATTTCAGCTTCGGCGCAAGCGTTGCAGAGCATATGCCCGATCAATGCGCGGACATGCTGAAAAGCTTACACGCTTTGATTAAGCAGATGCTGGATTTTCCAGTGCCTATTATGGTTGCCATCCAGGGACAATGTTTAGGTGGCGGCCTTGAAGTCGCTTGTGGCGGCGACCTGTTATTTGCCCGCCCAGACGCAAAATTAGGCCAGCCGGAGATTAAGTTAGGCGTCTTTGCCCCTGCAGCTTCTTGTTTACTACCTGAACGCATCGGCAGCAGCGCAGCAACAGACTTACTCTGGTCCGGACGCAGTATCGACGGTAATGAAGCCTATCGAATTGGGCTGGTCAATGAGCTGTCTGAGAACCCTTCTGCTGCTGCAGAAGAATGGTTTACTACGCATTTACTGGGTAGCAGTGCCAGCTCTTTACGCTTCGCCCGCAGAGCAGCGCGATTTGACGCTGTCGCACGAATCAAATCCAAACTAGATGAAGTTGAATCACTGTACTTGCAGGAATTAATGGCGACTCATGACGCTGTTGAGGGCCTACAGGCATTTGTTGAAAAACGCACCGTAAATTGGGAGCACCGTTAATATGGGAACTAAAGAAATTATCGAACGCTGCGAAGCGCTGTATGAAGATCTAAACTTTACTTCAGCGCGCGAGTGGAAAGCAGCCGCACCAGGCCGTCACGTGATTGGACACCTGCCTATCTATATTCCTCGTGAACTGATTCACGCTGCCGGAATGCTGCCATTGGGTATTTATGGCGGCGGCGACCAGTTAGAGGTGATTCAAGGTGACGCATTCTATCAAAGCTATATCTGCCGAATTCCACGTTCAACGATTGAGCTAGCACTTACCGGCCGATTGGATTTCGTTGACGGCATGCTGTTCCCCAGCATTTGCGACGTTATTCGTAATCTTTCCGGTGTGTGGAAACTGACACAGCAGGACACCTATGTGCGTTATGTCGACGTGCCGCAGAACTACGAGAAAGAAATCGGCGGCAAGTTCTACATTCAGGAAATGAAAGAACTGCTTGAAGGTTTGGAAGGTATTTCCGGCCGCAAAGTCACTAACGATGACCTGTTAGCCTCAATCAAGCTATACAACATCAATCGCGAACTGATCATGGAACTTTATGAGCAGCGTATCGAGCAACCCTGGAATATTCCGGTGACTGAGGTTTACCTGCTGATGCGCGCCGGACAGGTACTGCCCGTTGAGGAGCATAACCAGATGTTACGCGATTACATCGACGCTATCGGTGATGTTGAGCGGCCAAAACGCGATAATACCAAGGTAGTAATGAACGGCATGTTCTGTGAACAACCCCCTTTGAACCTAGTGAAATCGATCGAACTATCTGGCTGTTACGTAGTAGATGACGACTTTATTCTGGTTAACCGCTGGTTAAGAGAAAACGTCAAGGAAGAAGGTGATGCCCTGGAAAATCTGTCCGATTGCTTCCTTGAGCACTCCACCCGTACTTCTGCAACCTATGAACCCTCCGAAGAGAAGAAAGGCGAGCAGCTCATTGAAGCTGTGCGCAAATCCGGCGCTGAGGGCGTCATCTTTGCAGCCCCCAGTTTCTGTGACCCAGCGCTGTTAGAGCGGCCCATGTTGCAGGACGTACTTGACGCCCACAATATCCCCAATATTGCCTTCAAGTACGCCGAGAACCTCGGCCAAATGCAGCCTATCCGTGAACAGGCTGGCACATTCGCAGACTCAATTAAGTTGTGGAGCTAATTATGACTACTGAAAAGAAAGCCCCAGTTGATTTATCTAAAGATGTCCAAAAGGATAATTCCCAGTTATTACAGAAAGAAATGATTCGAGGCAATTTTGACAAATTAGCCAAAGCTGATGCTGATCATGAGAAAAAAGTCGTTTACACCTTCGTTCCCGGCAACCTGAATGAGCTGGTGCAGTGCTTTGATGTGGTAGGTAACTATCCGGAAATTAACGCACTGCAATCAGCGATGCAGAAGAAAACCGGTGCCTATGTCATGGAGGCCGAGCGTTATGGCCAGGATGAAGACGTTTGTA
The DNA here is from genome assembly GCA_024234615.1 of Pseudomonadales bacterium. Lineage (NCBI taxonomy): Bacteria > Pseudomonadati > Pseudomonadota > Gammaproteobacteria > Pseudomonadales > Pseudomonadales bacterium. The sequence goes on along the minus strand of JACKNY010000001.1, from coordinate 318,618 downwards.
CCTACGTAAAAGCCGATCTGGGTATGATGCGTAAAGGTAATGTCGGGCCATCTGGACAGAAAATTGCCGAGCCTGATCTGCTACTCTTGTCCTACACCGGTTGTTTCACCTTCATGAAGTGGTTTGAATTATTACGTCATGAATACAAGTGCGAAACCGCCATGTTACACGTCCCCTATCAAGGTGATGGCGAAATCACACAAAACATGCGCGATTACGTAGTAAAACAGCTCAAAGAAGACCTGATCCCGACACTTGAGCGTGTCAGCGGCGTTAAGTTCGATATCGACCGTTTACGTGAGCATCTGCGTGAGTCCGCAAAAGCCGAAGATAAGCTCGTAAAAGTGTTGGAAACGGCCAAATTGAAGCCCTCCCCGATCGACTCCTACTTCGGCGGCATTTACTACGTCGGCCCGACTTTCTCAGCTTTCCGCGGTACTCCAGAATGTACCGCCTATTACGATATGCTGTGGGACGAAGTCCAAGAGCGTGTGCGCAAAGGTCAAGGCCCAGTGACACCGGAAGGCGTGATGGAAAAAGAAAGATATCGTCTAGTTGTAGAAGGTCCGCCGAACTACACCCACATGCGTGAATTCTGGAAAATGTTCTATGACGAAGGTGCTGTCGTCGTCGCCAGTTCGTACACCAAAGTAGGTGGCAACTATGAGCAGGGTTTCCGGCACGATCCCGATCGTCCGCTAGAGTCCTTAGCCGATTATTGTCTGGGGTGTTACACCAACCTGAACCTACCAGCGCGCACCAAGATGCTGGAAAACTATATCAATGACTATGAAGCCGATGGCCTGTTAATCAACTCCATTAAGAGTTGTAACAGCTTCTCAGCAGGTCAGTTGCTGATGATGAATGAAATTGAGAAACGTACCGGCAAGCCTGCGGCTTTCGTTGAAACCGACCTGGTTGACCCGCGTTATTTCTCACCATCGAACGTTAAGAACCGTCTGGAAAGTTACTTCCAAATGGTTGACCAAAAACGCTCTGCGGCTTGATAAGAGGAGATTCATAGCATGAAATGTTTTATTGGAATTGATTTAGGATCGACCACTACTAAAGCCGTAGTGATGGACGAAAACCGGGAAGTGTTGGGGCGCGGGATTACCAACTCTCGCTCTAACTATGACACAGCCGCAGCGGTTGCTAAACAAGAAGCTTATATTGATACCCGTTTTACGCTGCTGGAGCGCGAAATCGCAAAGATTCCGGATGCTGCAAAAAAAATGGAAGTACTACTGGCGGACTTGGAGCGTAACTTTCGTAAAACGCAGTTTCTGGAGCAGTTAAAAGATCTCGAGCAAACTTGTGATATCAATATCACTGGCGAGCGTTTTGCCGGAGTTGAAGGGCAGGTCAGGGAAATTATGGCCAAGATCTTCCAGGAAATAGCCGATGATGCGCATGAAATATATGGGCCAAACGCCCAGCGTAAATCGGACTTTTTCCGCGATGTGGCCGGCTCTCGCTTCATGCGTATTGCCGAAGAAAAGGCGAAGGAAGCCGGATTACCTTACGATCTATTAATGAATGTCTACGACAAGGCCATTATTGATGTGGAAAACCGTCCGCCGGAAGGCGACCTGCGTGGCAAGTTCATGCTAGGTTTGGAATTCCTAATGGAGGAAAACCCCAACATTGACGTCGACAAGGATGCCCTGCGTGCAGCAGTGAACGCCACACTCGATATTGAATTAGAGGAAACCTATGTGGTCGGTACCGGTTATGGCCGCGTTCGCCTACCCTTCCCGAAAGAGCACATTCGTTCCGAAATTCTCTGTCACGGTATGGGCGCGCACATTATGTTTAAAGGCACCCGTACAGTACTGGATATTGGTGGACAGGATACCAAAGGCATCCAGGTCGATGAAAACGGCGTGGTGAAAAACTTCCAGATGAACGACCGCTGTGCGGCTGGTTGTGGCCGTTATCTCGGTTATATCGCTGACGAAATGAACATCGGTTTGCACGAACTGGGCCCAATCGCGATGAAAGCGAAAAAAGTGCCCCGCATCAATTCAACCTGTACCGTATTTGCCGGAGCAGAGTTGCGCGACCGACTGGCGTTGGGTGAAGAACGAGCCGATATTTTAGCCGGTTTGCACCGCTCCATCATGCTGCGCGCCATGTCCATTATTGCACGCTCCGGTGGCATCACGGATCAATTCACTTTCACTGGTGGTGTGGCCAATAACGAATCAGCGGTAGACGAATTGAAGAAATTGGTCAAAGCAAACTATGGTGATGTCACCATGAATATATCCGCGGACTCAATTTACACCGGCGCGCTTGGCGGCGCCAGCTTCGCACATCGTGCGGTGATGGGATAGGAGACAGAAAGATGACTGTAACAGTAGGTATAGATATTGGTTCAGGCGCCATCGAAACAGTATTGTTTCGTATCGAAGGCGACAAGATAGAGTGGCTGGAGAAGCGTGTTGATCGAATCCGTCAGCGCGACCCGTTAAAACTCGCCGAGCAAGCATACGATGAAGTCCTCGCCAACCAGGGCATGACCCGTGATGACGTCGATTATTGTGCGACCACTGGCGACGCAGAAATGATCACCTTCAGCACTGGGCACTTTTACACCATGACGACACATGCGCGTGGTGCGGTTTACCTGGACCCTGAAGCCCGTGCGGTTTGTGACATCGGGGCATTAAATGGCCGAGCTATTACGATGGATGACGCCGGCAAGGTTTTGAACTACAAAATGACCAGCCAGTGCGCCTCCGGGTCAGGCCAGTTTCTGGAAAACATTGCCCGTTACCTGGGCGTAGCTCAAGATGAAATTGGCGAACTTTCCAAACAAGCCGACGATCCTGAAGTCTGTTCTAGTATCTGTGCGGTATTGGCAGAAACAGACGTGATTAACATGGTATCTCGCGGTATTTCCGGCCCTAACATTTTAAAGGGAATACATGTTTCTATGGCGGATCGTTTTGTTAAAATGCTGAAGTCATTAAAAGTTAGAGACGGTGTCATGCTGGCAACTGGTGGACTGGCTTTGGATGATGGCCTCATTGCTGCCTTTAAAGAGTGCGCGGAAAAGCAGAAAATGGAACTGGATGTTCGTTCTCACCCGGATTCAATTCATGCTGGCGCTATCGGGGCCGCAATTTGGGGTGCTTACCGCTTCGAAAAGTTGCGCGCGCAAGAAGCCGCATAAACAAAATTTATTCTAGAGGAGAATAACCCATGGCATTAATGATTACTGATGACTGTACCGCCTGCGATGCATGTGTTGACCCTTGTCCTAACGAGGCCATCACAGAAGGCGACCCTATCTATAAGATTGATGCATTACGCTGTACGGAGTGTGTCGGTGCCGAAGACGAGCCACAATGTGTGCTTGAATGCCCGGCCGATTGTATCGTTCCCGATCCAGATTGGCAGGAAACTGAAGAGCAACTACAGGCCAAGTACGAATCACTGCACTAGCCGCTAAACAACAATAGTGCGAAGAACAAAGGGTTACCTTCCGGGGTAGCCCTAGTTTTCGCTACCTTAAAGTTAGGTTGCAACTGCTTTAGCGTAGCCTGTTATCCCATAACAAAACGTAATATAAGGTGATGTGAAAAATATGAATATTTCGCAGCGGTTCGACCTAAGCGGCAAAGCTGCGGTGGTCACAGGTGGCTCGCAGGGTATAGGCTTTGCTATTGCTGAGTTATTATCCGCTTTTGGCGCTGAAGTACATATTTTTGACATCTCCTCCGCTGGCGCTGCTGCCGACAGTCCTTTCATCTATCATGCTTTAGATCTTAGCGATTCGAGCGCGGTCAATGAGGCTGTTTCCACCCTGCCCGATAACGCCACCCTACTGGTCAACAACGCTGGCATTACCCGTGATCGCAGCTTAATCAATATGAGCGATGACGAATGGTCTTCGGTGCTTCGCGTCAACCTGGATGGTGCATTTTATACAACGCGCGCCATGGCCCCACGCATGCGCGAAGCCGGCCACGGCCGGATCGTTAATATTACCTCTATTAATGGTATGCGCGGAAAATTCGGCCAGGCGAACTATTCCTCCGCCAAAGCCGGGTTAATAGGGCTAACCAAAACATCCGCCCGTGAACTCGGCCCCAAAGGCATTACGGTAAATGCCGTTGCTCCCGGGATGGTGATGACGGAGATGGCAAAACAGTTACCCGAACAATATATCGAGAAGGCCAAAGAGGAATCTGTGGTTAAGCAGCTAGCCCACCCCGAAGACATCGCCAACGCCGTCGTTTTCCTTCTCACTGATGCAGCACGTTTTATTACGGGTGAAGTCATTCGCGTTGACGGCGGGCAGTATATTTAGCGACTTTTTTGTAACAGAAAAGAATGTAACACTGAGACAAACGCAATAGAGGCATCCCTTGATGACAGTTGATTTGAGTAAGAACAGATCGGTATCCATTGCCGTTGCCGGTAGCGGTGGTGCTGGTGCGATGACGACAGGCAACCTGTTGTTTGATGTAGCGGCAACACTAGGCTGGTTCGGAACATTAACTAAAACGTTAGGGCCACAGATTCGTGGTGGTGAAGCCGCCGCAATGGTGCGATTAACAACGGCACCCACCTCCAGTCCGGATGATTACTTTCACGTACTCCTCGCAATAGACTGGAAGAATGTGGAGCGTTTTGCCTCTGAGATTCCGCTCACCCCCGAAAGTATTATTATCTGTGACGATGAAGGTGGTGATGTACCTAAAGTAATCTCCCAGTCGCAAGCTCGCATCATCCAATTGCCCATCTCGAAAACCGCAAAGATGGTGAAGCAAGGGCGCCCTAACATGATCGCTCTCGGCGTTCTCGCGGAGATGATCTCATTACCAGAACGCGCTCTGGCCGAGATGCTGGAAAAGAAACTCGGACGCAAAGGCCAAGAGGCCGTTCAAAGCAGTTTGGAAACCATCAAACTCGGCCGCGAATTAGCCGCTGACTTGCCCGTCATTGCAAAAGCAAATTTTGAACAGCCCACAAAGGGTGAACGTATCGTTATATCCGGTAACGAAGCGGCTGGCTGGGGTGCCATCAAAGGTGGTGTTCGCTTTGTTGCGGCTTACCCTATTACGCCCGCTACCGAAGTGCTGGAATGGATGTCATCCGCGCTACCTAAATTGGGCGGCACTTTAGTACAGGCAGAGGATGAGCTTGCCTCGATTAACATGGCGATTGGTGGCTCCTACGGCGGTATTCCTTCATTAACCGCCACCTCGGGGCCAGGTCTGGCGTTAATGATCGAAAGCATTGGTTTAGCCGTTGCATCTGAAGTTCCCGTGGTCGTTGTCGATGTCATGCGTGGCGGGCCGTCAACCGGCTTACCAACCAAGTCTGAACAGAGTGATCTCAACATCGCAGTCTATGGTTTGCACGGCGATGCGCCCCACTTGGTATTAGCGCCCACCTCAGTGGAAGATTGTATTATCACCACGCAATGGGCAGTACATCTTGCCGAGTCGTTGCAAACACCCGCTATAGTCCTATCCGATCAGTTTATGGGGCAAGCAAGAGCCGCCGTTGAAAAACCAAAAGAAATTGATTTTGCTACGCAACGCTCTGTATTAACCGAAGCAGTCGACAATTACCAACGCTATGCCATCACAGCAGATGGCGTTTCACCAATGGCGATCCCCGGATTAGCGGGAGGCCAGTACACGGCGGATGGGCTTGAGCACAGTCCAACCGGTATGCCCTCTACCAAGAATGAACATCACGCGGAACAGATGGATAAACGTCTACGTAAATTAACCGGCTTTGACTACGGTGATTACTGGGCTGACGTTGAAGGCGAAGGCGATATTGCCATCATTACCTGGGGCTCAATTACCGGAGCCGCACGTGAAGCGGCAGATCGATTAAGCAGCGTTGGTGTTAATGTACGCCTAATCGCGGTGCGTCTGCTTACCCCTATTCAACAGGAAAAAATGTCCGCAGCACTTGCTGGCGTTAAAAAGCTGTTAGTGGTTGAACAAACCCATTCCGGACAGTTTTTTGGCTTCCTCAAGGCGCAATATGATTTGCCCTGTGAACTGAAATCTTTTCATCGCGCCGGCCCTATCATCATCCGGCCAGGTGAAATCGTTAATGAAATTGAGAATTGGAGCTAACCATGAATCAAGCTACAGCATGTGAAACAGCGTTAGTTGCCTCGGACTACAAATCAGGACTTAAGCCTGTATGGTGCCCAGGCTGTGGAGATTATTCCGTATTACAGGCGCTGACCAAAGCCATGGCGAGCCTTGCGTTAAAACCTGAAGATGTTGCGGTCATTTCAGGTATCGGATGTTCTTCTCGCATTCCTGCTTACACCTCAACCTATGGCTTTCATGGTGTGCATGGCCGCTCGTTGGCGCTTTCCACTGGCCTGAAGGTGGCACGTCCAGACTTAACTGTTATCTGCACTGGTGGCGATGGCGATGGTTTCTCCATCGGGGGCAACCACTTTATACACGCCTGCCGTCGGAATGTCGATATCACTTATATCGTGATGGATAACCAGGTTTACGGTATGACCAAAGGTCAGGCATCCCCCACTACCGATCCGTTCTGGGACAGTGCTTTAACACCCGGTGGCACCGGAATTAGTCCTTTCCATCCATTAGTGATAGCCTTAGCCTCTGGCGCTAACTTCTTAGCTCGTGCATTTTCTGGAGACCCAAAAGGTACTGCCGCGATGATTGAAGAAGCCATTACCCACCCTGGGTTCTCCTTCGTCCAGATCCTTAGCCCTTGTGTCACCTATCGTCCTGATCAAAAAGATTGGCGTAACAAAGTAAGAACTGCGCCCGTTGAAGCGACCTCCGACCCAGCCCGAGCGGCGAGAAGGTTAATGACCGATGACGGCTTTAATACTGGTGTCCTGTTTAGGGGCGAGCGCGAACCCTTTAAGTTGAATCAAAAAAATGACTCAACCGAAACCTACGACTTCACCAGTCGCTTTGAGGTGTAATAATGACTAATAACCAATATCCGAAATTGGAAACTATCACCGATATGCTGGCCTTTGTGCTGGCGGTTGAGAATGAAGCCAGCGAGAGATACGCGGAAATGGCAGAAGCAATGGACGCTCATAACAATACAAAAGTAGCGAAACTCTTTCGCGATATGTCCGATATCGAAGAACTGCATGCTGAAAGCGTCCAACGGCAAGCAGCCAATCTGAACCTCGGCGAGCTACCGGTAAGGGAATACCAGTGGACTACTCCCGAAGGACCCGAAACAGGTGATTTTGCTGACCTTCATTATTTAATGACACCACGGGAAGCATTGCTGCTCGCCCGCCACAATGAAGAAAAAGCCGCCACCTATTTTGCTGAACTAGCTGAGCAAGTCACCAATCCAGAGGTGAAAAGCATGGCAACGGAAATGGCCAGCGAAGAACGCGAGCATGTCGACCTAGTGGATAAGTGGCTATTGGAGTTTCCCGAAGACGAGAGCGAATGGATTGAAGATACGGACCCACCGGTTGGCCAGGCTTAATCGGTATAGAAACATTCAAGCTGCGGCTGTTCCGGCCTGAATGTTTCTGCACTAGTCAGCTAGTCAGATGGCTAGCTTCGCCTCAGCACCAGGGAAGCACCCAGTACCGCTACTATGATGGCCCCAACCTGAAGAACGGATGATAGATTTTCACCAAATAACAGACAAGCTTCAACCGACGGCACTAGATAAAAATAACTGGTGATCCGTGCCTGTTCAACCTCTCTGATCACCTATATTAAAAGCAAAATAGTGCTAGCAGAACACGAAGACTCTCGTATTATTTGAAAGACACTATATTGACTGCCGATACAATGGATACTCTAGGGTTAGGAGCCCAGCATAGCTCGACGATAATGATTAGCCGCACTGCCAAGATTGACTGTCATGACACCAAAGTGAAGCAACCAAAGCCCTCCAGCAAGCATATCCAGCACTGGCCAAGTCAGTGCGAAAGGGACTGCTAACAACGCCGCCAGAAAAACCCAAAGCTGCAAGCGCGTACGTTTTTCGGAAATCACCGCTTTCATGTGCGGAACTTGAATTAAGCTTTTCCCCGCCATCATTCGTTGCGTATTCACTGCCTGCAAATGAAACCAGACCAGGAAAGAAACGATTTTGTAGAGCATGCCTGTCATAATCGACATGACAAACCCGGTGATAAATAGAACGACACTCCATAGTTTTAACTGCTCTGCGATAGACGGCTCATTGAACCCGTGGCCCAGCCACCAACAGGAAACGACAAGAATTAAACTAATACAACCGATGCGCCAATAATGTGTGTGGGTGTCTCTAATTTTGCGTTTCCGGCAATATTGGAGCCACAGTGTGTTCACAGCAAAAAGAATGAGCAATGCTGAAATTCCAAGGTCCAAGAGAAGCATGATCAAGGGTGGTGTCTGATTTAGTTCTGAGAAAATGCTTGGTAGCAGCACCGCAACCATACGCAATAGAAATAACACAAAGAGCACCGGCGCTAACAGTCGAACAAGTGCTCTCGGATAAGACGCGGTAATTTGAAACATAGGTACTACTTGCCAGGATACCGATACAACAAGTAACCCTATCCAACCCAACAACCCCCACATGGCGTGAACATTTGTCCCGATTGGACGTAATAAGGCCAGCCAACCGGAATGCCCCATACCGAGTATAATACCGAGCATGAGCGTTATAACAAGAGAAAGTAATGCGAGTTTCATTCCCAGCACTGAATCTATTTGGGAGGTTGCTCGATACAACGCCGCGCCACAAAAAAGCACAAATATCACCACCGCAGCCGCCAGTAATGAGATTGCCAGCATAAAAAGTGGCGGAGTGCCTTTTAGGAAAGCAACCTGCAAAGCTATGACACCAGCACTCCACAGCGGTAATACCAAGTTAGCTAACATTCTCGGTGAGCCAATTACCGCCCCCGCCAACACTGGTAACATTTGCAACAGCGCGCCAAACATCACCATCGCAAAGAAACCCAGCAACCAAGCATGAGTAATGGCTAACATCCCAGGCGTCCAGCGCGAAGCCAACGCCGCGTCGCCCATAGTCATGAGCAACAGAGCACCAATCATGCCAAATATAGGCGCCGTGATAAAAAACCGGAATGGTACGGAGATGGGCGGGGCTTGCTCCAGTGATAAACCGTCAAGCTTCATTTACCCACCCGCAATAATTTCGTCTAGATGTTTGGTCGCAGCGGTACCAGCACCCTCTTCAGTTTGACGCCACACCATAATATGGAACAGCCCGTTTTTATCCGTTCCGGTCTTTGCCACAAACCCACGCGGAGCTAATTCCGGGTAGAGCATGGCCGGTTCACGGTGATGCAACAAATGAAGATATTGCTCCGGCTGCAGCTTCGCAAGCATTGCCAACGACTGCACAAATGGCTCTGGCGGCTCCAGTTCCCTAAGGTCTAACTGAACTTCTTTGCTTAAGCCAGTCAAATCAAGCCACGCTCTTCATTTGTTCCATGACGTTCGGGGTTTCTTCTGAGAGCTGTTCATCACTCATCGGATAGACAATACCCTCTTCTTTCATATTGTGCTGTTGCATGGTTATCAGCAGCGTTTCACTCACACCCAAGAAATCATCCTCTGCCTGAGCGTCTAGGGCATAGCGCATTTGATTAAATAATTCGCGCATTTGCTCATGCTCTTGCCGCATGACCTGGGTCGGCCCCATGGTCATGCCAGTTTTATTTTCCAATGCCGGAAAAAGCACTTCTTCTTCCATTCGGAAATGCGCTTCCATCGCGTCGAGGAACTCGTTTGTCACCTTTGCCGCTTCATCCCAATTGCCCTGATCCACTGCGCTCTCCGCGGCAGCAAAAACATCATCGCAACGGCGATGATCATCAGTCATAAATTTACTAATCGATGTCATTTAACACTCCTATCAACTTAAAATGAAATAGTTCTTTCTAATCAGGCTGGCTAGAAATTGTCTCTAATAGCGCCCAATATTAGGTTCGTATAGCAGATGGCTCACTCGGAAACGTTCACGGGTCGATATATTTCAATACGATCACCTTCCGCAACCTGCTGCTCTTTTGCCTTACGGGAGATTTTTCCGTATATGCCAATCGCTTGATTTTCCAAATCAATAGTCGGAACTTTTTGTACAATTCCGGAAAGCAGCACAGCATCCCAAACGCTAGTTCCTTCAGGTACTTTCGCCGATAGGATTATTTGCCTACCAGGCTCTGCATAAGCCACTTCAATTGACAAACTGCTTTTCTCGCCCATACCTTTACTAGCCCACACCTTTACTCATAGCTTTCTGTTCGAATAACGTTACGTTTCTCCAATCGTCTCGTAATGATATTTTTCCCTGCAACCAGCAAACCTGTCGCCAGGAAAGCACCCGGAGGAAGTATCGCAAGAAGGAAGCCATTATAGTTATCCACTAGCCGCAACGTCCAGTTCGCGGTCTCAGGCCATAATAGCAATTGCATATTACTAAATAACGCACCAGTGCCAAATAGCTCCCTAATAGCGCCCAAAACCACCAGCACCATGGTGAAGCCAAGCCCCATCATCAAACCATCGAAAGCAGCAGGTAACACTCCGACCCGACTGGCGCAGACATCCGCTCTACCCAAAATAACGCAGTTGGTGACAATTAACGGAATGAATAGACCAAGTATTTCATAAAGCTCGAAGGTAAAAGCGTTCATAATTAATTCGATACAGGTCGTAAAACACGCAATTATAATGACGAAAATAGGCAAGCGAATTGCTTCAGGAATGTACTTACGCGCCATCGAGATAGCCACGTTAGACCCGGTCAATACCGCCATGGTGGCTAATCCCAGACCCAACGCGTTTACTACGGAGCCACTCACCGCTAATAGGGGGCATAGTCCCAAGCCTTGCACTAACACCGGGTTATTGTGCCAGAGACCATTGGACGCAATTTCGCGATAACTATTGTCCGCCATTTTCCGTTCCCTTGTTAACCGTAATGGATTCTGCTTGCCCCTCTAACTTAGCTTTAACAGTATCTTCTGATAGCGCTGAGGACATCAGCAAGCGCTGCCGGTGCTCTGCAAAATAGGTCAATGCACTTAACACCCCTTTTACTACCGCACGTGGAGTGATGGTGGCGCCAGTAAACTGGTCAAATTCACCACCATCTTTCTTTACTCGCCATTTATCAGGATGAGGGTTGGTTAACGAACGGCCAGAAAATGAGAGAATCCAGCTGCTTTTTTTTGCATCTATTTTATCGCCCAACCCCGGAGTTTCAGTGTGTGACAGGACACGAACACCTGTTATTTCACCGGTAGATTTGACACCAACAATCATTTTCATATCGCCGCCATAACCATCGCTTACTGTTACCGGCAAAATCACGGCGCTAGCCTGTTGCTGCTGACGGGCAATATATGCCTGACTACCCTCCTCCTGCTGACCTAGCACCGAGGCATCTAACAATGTCAGCTTGTCATCCAGCAACTCATTATCATATTGATCGGAAGCAATAATCTGTGTTAACGCACGCGCTTCGGCCATACGTCGTTGTTCTGTGATCGTATCCTTGGTGTAGAGAAATATTCCCACCGTCAGACATCCAGCAACTGTACCGTAAAGCCAAAGCACCAGCGCTGAACTGCCGACCGATCGAGTCGTCTGCTTCATCTGCTTAATCCTTTTGCTTACGCGCATAAATAGCCGCCTGCCCAAAGGATCTCGGCTGAGTGTAATAGTCGAGAAAAGGCGCAGCAAAATTCATCAGCAGCACAGAGAAAGCAACCGCATCGGGATAGTTGCCCCAGCTACGGATAATAAAAATCAAACTGCCAATGGAGAATCCGTAAATCAGCCTACCTTTTAGGCTGGTGGCGGAGGTGACCGGATCAGTGATAATAAAAAATGCACCTAACATGGTTGCCCCACTGAACCAATGGAACAGTGGCGAAGCAACACTTTCAATACCGAGAGCGCTGTGAAAAAGTAGTGACATCAAAAGTAACGCGCCCAACATTCCAACCGGTGCATGCCAAGTGAAGACGCGCTTATAGAGTAAGAACAGCCCTCCCACCAGATATCCCAGATTGACCCACTCTGAACCGGCAGCGCCAAAAGCGCCAAACGCCGCGCGCACATTCACTGCTTGATCTGCTAAAGAACCCTGGTGTTGTTTAAACAGATCCAGCGCTGTTGCCATGGTGTAGCCATCGACCGGAGTCTGAGCCATTACCGGAAAAATATGGGCAAAGGTTTCCACAAAGGATAGCAGCGCCGGTTGTCCTTCCACCAAATCGCGCGGCGCGACCCAGCTGGTCATCTGCACCGGAAAGGAGATCAGCAGTACCACATAACCCACCATGGCTGGATTAAAAGGGTTATAACCTAAACCGCCAAAAAAATGTTTTGCGATAATGATAGCGAAAGCCACACCCACCAAGGTGATCCACCAAGGCGCTAACGGCGGTAACGCCAGCCCTAGCAAGACTCCGGTAAGCACCGCGCTATAGTCTTTTAAATAAAATCCAACCGGCCGCCCTCGCATGAGCAGGGCTATGGTTTCAAAACCCAGCGCCAGCAGCACCGCCCAACCGACATGAATGAGGCTCCCCCAACCATACCAATAGGTGAGCATCGCTAACCCCGGTAGCGTAGCAAACAATACCAACCGCATCATCGAGCCAGCATCGCCATCACTAGTAACATGGGGTGAGCTTATATTCATCAGCGTCATGACAGCGGCCTTAGTTATGACTCAAGCGTTTCTGTGGTACTGGCGATTATGTCGCCAGCACTCATATGATCGGGCGTCACTTCGGGCTTAGGTCGAGGTTTACGTTTGGCATCACGCTCTGCCTGTAAAGCCTCTTTACGGGCAACACGCTTTTCATGGCGTAATTTAGCGCTTGCCGCAGCTTGCTGCTGCTGCTGACGGGTACGAATTTCACCTTTGGCTGCTCGATAGTAATGTACCAACGGAATATTGCTGGTGCAGGCATAAGCGCAACTACCACACTCGATACAGTCAAACAAACGGTAACGCTGTAGCTTTTCCTGATCCCTACTTTTGGCGTACCAATAAAGCTGTTGCGGTAACAATTGCATCGGACAAACCTGTGCACAACGGCCACAACGGATACAGGCTTGTGGTATAGACGGCGCTGGAAACTCATCCATACTAGGCGCCAGTACGCAATTGCTGGTTTTAATAATGGGAATTTGCGGATCAGTAATAGTAAAGCCCATCATCGGTCCACCCAGGATCAGGCGCGAAGATTTCGTTTCATCGTAACCCGTTTCCCTTAGCAGATGGGCTACTGGAGTACCCATTAACACCTTATAGTTCCCAGGACGAGCAATCGCCTTACCAGTGACAGTAGTAACTCTGGCACCCATAGGTTTACCTTGAATAATCGCCCGGTAAACCCCCACCGTGGTGGTGATATTTTGAACCATGACACCAATATCGGAAGGTAATTTCCCGGTCGGTAATTTCTTGCCAGTAGCCAGTTGAATTAACTGTTTTTCGCTACCAGAAGGATATTTGGTTGGAAATTCCGCCACTTCGATCTGGGAACCCGCCGCCGCTTGACGCAACATTGCAATCGCTTCTGGTTTGTTGTCCTCTACGGCAATTAAACAGCGTTTAGGATAGTCCAATAAATAAGCCAAAATGCGGGCACCGATAACAACGTCGGCTGCGTGTTCACGCATTAATCGATCGTCGGCCGTAATGTAAGGCTCACACTCCATGCCGTTAATAATGAGTGTATCGATAGTTTTATTTGAACGCGGTTTCAGCTTTGCGTCGGTAGGAAACCCCGCACCGCCCATACCGGCAATACCACAACTACGAATTTTATTAAGTAACTCCTGCTTCGATGCCTGCTCAAAATGTTCGAACCCCTGTTGTTCCAAAGCCAGATGATCGCCATCCACCGCTAATATTAAACAGGGTGCAGTTAAATTCGATGGATGTGGTACGCGATGCTCTTCAAAAGCAATCACAGTACCCGAAGTGGGTGAGTGCACTGGCAAACTAAAATGTCCATCCGGTTCCGCCAGCAGCTGTCCGCCCAACACCTTTTCACCCACTTTAACGACAGCATGCGCAGGTGTGCCAATGTGCTGTGATAGCGGTAGAATCAGTCGGTCCGCGAAGGGCATTAGCGTAATGGGCTGCTCAGCTGACATCTGCTTTTGATCCGGCGGATGAATGCCGCCGCGTAAACGATTTAAGATGTTTAACATGGCGCAGTACCTGCGCGTGAAGTTACCACTGGATATTCAGGCAATTCCCAGCACCAGTTCTGAGTAGTAACGGGCACCGGATACATGGCAATACAATTTTTCGAACAAGTATCAATACAGAGCCCACATCCTGTGCAATCGGTGTCGATCACTGTGTGCATCATTTTCGTCGCCCCAATAATGGCGTCGACCGGGCAGGCTCTTAAACACTTGGTGCAACCATAGCAATCGGTTTCGTCAATGTAGGCAATCATGGGGCCGGAAATAACATTCTCTTCATCAACCTTCGGTGCCTCTACCCCCAATAAATTAGCAATAGCATTAATAGTCGCTTGCCCGCCTGGAGGGCACTTATTAAGAGCTTCTCCATTACTTACGATCGCTTCCGCATAGTTAACACAGCCTGGGTAGCCGCATTGGCCACACTGACTTTGAGGTAGCAAATCGCTAACCTCTGCGACGATGGGATTACCTTCCACACGCAAGCGCACCGCCGCAAAACCAAGCACGCCGCCAAACAGTACCGATAAGCTCCCTAGCGCAACCAGCGCAGACAATAATGGGTAGGAAATCAACAGTGAATACATAGCGGCAGCTCCAAATAGATAGGGGCTAAACTAGCCCAGCAAAACCCATAAAAGCTAAAGAGATCAAGCTTGCGGTAACCATTCCGATTGCCGTCCCTTGCAAAGCGACGGGCACATCAGCGGCAGCAATTCGTTCACGCATAGACGAAAAAAGGACTAACACCAGAGAAAAACCCAGTGCGCCTCCAAACCCCCAAAGCAAAGACTGCACAAAGTTGTGCTCCTTCGCTGTATTCTGTAAGACCACACCCAACACAGCACAATTAGTGGTGATGAGAGGTAAAAACACACCTAAAACTCGGTACAGAACGGGGCTGGTTTTCTCGATAATCATTTTAGTCAACTGCACCACCGATGCGATAACTAAAATAAAGAAAATGGTCTTCAGGTATTCCAATCCTAGTGGTGCTAATAACCAATGAAACACCAAGTAAGCACAGGCCGAGGCTAGGGTTAAGACGAAGGTAGTGGCCGCCGCCATGCCAATAGCTGTCTCAACTTTGTTTGACACACCCATAAATGGGCATAGCCCAAGGAATTGGGACAGTACAAAATTATTGACTAAAATCGCACTGAGTAACAGTGCTGCATCACTAAGCACTAGACACCTTCCAGGTTAAAAAATGTATCAAACCCTAATATTATTGATATCATATTGTTGGCTATACTTATTAAAAGGTAGTCATACAATATTGTCAATTGCTCAAGATCAATTTTTCGTAAAATGCTGGCCCACTCTAACTTCAGTACACAAGCACCTAATATTCACCGGTAACTGGCACTAGGTTACCTCTGGCAGAAGGTAAAAACGCTAATTCTTCCCAATGGAATAGTGAAAAAGTGGCGTGTACCAGCGTAAGCGCGCTATCAATAAACTCATCCCAAGCGCAAATGCCAAGCTTTTCATTTTGGATATTTTCCATAAGCCGATGCATCTTTCCGGTTAGGTTTATTATCAGTGCTCTCTGTTGCACTAAACCCGCCAAAGTACGCTGGTTAGCATTTTTATTTAGTAGCGGCAAAAGATATTCCGTTTCAAACTCTAAATGTGTGTCAATGTGGCTTTTTACTTTGGAAAATAGACTATTCATCTTATTGTTCGGTTTGCGCGCACTATATTCCGCGGCCAATAACCAATCTTCAAATCGCTCTAGAAGAGCGATCATATCCTTTTGTTTTCTATGGATAACTTTTAAAATGTCCGCCCCCCCACTCATGGCTACTCTCCAGGAATTCACTATTTCCAAATTATTTATTTCGTTTCAGTTCACAATGCTTTAACAACAAACCGCTCTCTCACTAACGAACATAATGTATTTAATGCTTAATGTAAGCGTACCTTATTATAAGATTGATAGCAATGCCCCATGCAAGCATCCAGGATGCTTTAGCGGGCTCTCGTAAACACTAAAGAAAAACAGTAAGAGACATCGTAATTTGAGCGACAACCAAGGCTTTAAGCGTTGTTGTTAGCAGGTGAGGCGGCCAAACCACAGAATGAAGACAAGGCCGCAGAATAATGAAATGTGAGTAAAGGTTGGCGTGAAACAACTAACCGTGTAAAGCCAGCATTTTTAGCAATCTCAGCAGTTCTTTCTTTTCGTCCTCTGAAAAATTATTAGTCATATCCGCATCATTTTCAAAGACTAGCGGTACGACTTCATCCAAAAAGGCAACGCCTTTAGCGGTTAAATGCAAGGCATAGGCCCGCCGATCAACGGCATGTTTCCTACGCTCCACCAAGCCGCGCTCTTCAAAACGATCGATAATTTCTCCCAGAGTCGACCGCTCAATCCCATCGGCCTTAGCCAAGGCGGTTTGGCTAATACCTGGATTATTTTTGATCTTGACGAGCAAACCAAATTGACCCGGAGTAATGCTATTTAAGTACTCTTTTTTGGCAAAATTCTGAAATAACGCGGTTTGGGCGCGACGCAGTTGGTAGCCAATTATATTTTCAAGAATACCTAACTTAATGGCTTCATCAGTAGAGTTTTTTCCGGTCTCTGCCACGACTGTTTTTCCTTTGTTATGCAAGGGTTGATCTAAAGCAGGCTATTGAATCATTTCCCCCGCAATCATGTCAAAGGATGTCAAACCAAGACACCCACCAAACTATGTTCCTTTACCATAATGTAGGGTCGGTGAACAATTTGTCAAATTTAATTTGGCTTTTTTATCGGGCCAAACTCGCCAAGCGATTTTTTGGTTTTCTCCCGCGCCAACGGGCACACAAAACCACTATCAAACACCCTCAATACCCACTCTCCTATCACAATAGACGGTCTAAATAATTATCAACACCAAGCGCTCTGCGTTACAATACCGCTCCCTTAATAAGGTTAATTAGGCATGACGAATAAAAACACTACCCATTTTGGCTATCAGCAAGTACCGGTCGAAGAAAAGGCAAAAAAGGTCGCCGACGTATTCCATTCTGTCGCCAACAAATATGATGTAATGAATGATCTAATGTCGCTCGGTATTCACCGGATTTGGAAACGTTTCACCATTGAGTTAAGTGGTGTTCGTAAAGGCCAACAGGTATTAGACGTGGCGGGTGGCACTGGCGATTTAAGTCGTGCATTTTCTCGGCTGGTGGGACCTCAAGGCAGAGTGATTCTCTCGGATATAAATAGTTCTATGCTAAAAGTGGGGCGTGATCGTTTATTGGATCAAGGTATCAGTAGTAACCTTGACTACGTCCAGGCGAACGCTGAGTGTTTACCCTTCGCCGACAACAGTTTTGATTGCATCACCATCGCCTTTGGGCTCCGCAATGTTACCGACAAGGATGCCGCCTTGCGCTC
The DNA here is from genome assembly GCA_024234615.1 of Pseudomonadales bacterium. Classification (NCBI taxonomy): domain Bacteria; kingdom Pseudomonadati; phylum Pseudomonadota; class Gammaproteobacteria; order Pseudomonadales; species Pseudomonadales bacterium. The sequence goes on along the minus strand of JACKNY010000001.1, from coordinate 301,014 downwards.
GCTGACGCGCGTACTAAAACCCGGTGGGCGACTCCTTGTGCTCGAGTTTTCCAAACCCAGTAATCCTCTTTTTAGCAAAATCTACGATGCATACTCCTTTTCTCTTTTACCTGTAGTTGGCAAACTAGTAACTGGCGACTCCGATAGTTATCGCTACCTAGCGGAATCGATTCGCATGCACCCTGACCAGCAAACCTTAAAAGCAATGATGGAAAAAGCCGGTTTAGCGCGTTGCGAATACCACAATATGACTGGTGGCATTGTTGCTATTCACAAGGGTATTAAGCCCTAACTGGCCTAGACTTAAACAATCATTGAATATCATGACCGCCCCCTTGGTAAAAAGTACCGCTCTCGCCATTCTGGAAAAAGCCCTGAATAGCGCGCTACAACTCGACTCCGGCTCACTCATTCGTCTTGGTGAGTTGGAAGGTAATGTTTTTCAAGTTAGCTGTACTCGACCTTCGCTGAGCCTGTTGCTTATCCCGCATCGGGCAGGCATCATCCTGCAATCACCACATACAGAAACAGAACAGCCTGTTGACTGTCACATAATAGGCAATAGCACAGCATTGCTCGGCCTGCTAGTAGCAACCAATAAATCAAAGGCGCTATTCAGCCCTAATATTGCGCTAAAGGGCAATACAGAAATCGCCCAGCGGCTTCAGAAAATAATGTCCGAATTAGATATCGATTGGGAAGAAAAAGCCTCCCATTGGCTTGGCGATATCGCCGCCCACCAGCTTGGCAACCAAGCTCGCTCATTCTTGCATTGGGGGCGCCAAACCTTTACCAACCTGCTCATGAACACAGAAGAATTCATCCACGAAGAAGCGCGCACCATGCCTCCTCGTATAGAATTGGAATGCTTTTACCAAGACCTAGAACAATTAGCCGTTGAAACAGATAGAATAGCCGCACGTTTGCAACGACTTAGCAACAACATGAATCCCTAACAAAATGAAACGACAATCTATCAAGGATCTCCCGTGACTCGCTTTACACGGCTATTCAAAATCATCTACGTACTCAGCAGGCACAGGTTGGATAAGTATTTTGATTTCAACCAGCTACCGCGTCCACTACGCTGGCTGTTTTTACTGGCACCTTGGCGTATTTTCCCGATAACTGAGCAATCGCGCGCGCAAAGATTGCGCCTAGCGCTAGAAGAATTGGGGCCAGTTTTCATCAAGTTTGGGCAAATGCTATCGACACGCCGTGACCTATTACCCGACGACGTTGCCGATGAACTGCAAAAGCTTCAGGATCAAGTACCTCCATTTTCCGGCGAACAAGCAACCCGAATTATCGAAAAGGCGCTGGGTCAAAGCGTCAACGAGCTATTCTCCAAATTTAACGCAACACCACTTGCCTCAGCCTCTGTCGCTCAGGTGCATAGCGCTACGATGCACAATGGTGACCAGGTAGTCGTCAAGGTCATTCGTCCCGGCATCAACAAAACCATCCGCGATGATCTCAATCTGCTTTATATGCTGGCGCAAGCGATTGAGAAATATTCCGAGGACGGCCGCAGACTGCGTCCGGTGCAGGTAGTCTCTGACTACGAACGCACTATTTTTAACGAATTAGACCTGCTCATTGAAGCGGGAAACACCTCGCAATTGAAACGTAATTTCCAAGACTCGACGCTGATTTATCTGCCTCAAGTTTACTGGGACTACAGTCGCAAAAATGTGCTCGTGATGGAACGAATTCATGGCATTCCAGTTGCCGACATCGCTGCGCTGCGGGCACAAAATACGGACATGAAAAAACTTGCGGAACGTGGTGTTGAAATCTTCTTCACCCAAGTATTTCGTGATAGTTTTTTCCATGCCGACATGCACCCTGGCAATATCTTCGTCTCCACCGAAAACCCGGCGGAACCGCAATATATCGCTATTGACTGCGGTATTGTCGGCAGTCTCACCCACGAAGACAAAAACTATCTCGCGCGTATCCTCTTGGCTTTCTTTAAGCGCGACTATCGACAGGTCGCGGCCTTACATATTGAATCCGGTTGGGTCCCAGAGGACACACCAATAGCTGAATTCGAAACCTCGATTCGCAGTGTTTGTGAGCCCATTTTTGAAAAGCCATTGAAAGATATTTCTTTTGGTCAAATCCTGCTGCGTCTGTTCCAGACCGCTCGGCAATTCAACATGGAAATACAACCGCAGTTAGTTTTATTACAAAAAACCTTATTGAATATCGAAGGTCTTGGCCGCCAGATTTATCCTGATCTCGATTTATGGAATACCGCCAAACCCTTTATGGAAGATTGGATGAAACAACGCAGCGGGCCGCCCGGGCTACTCAAGGCTATGCGCGAGCAGGGCCCTGAATGGCTTGAGCAGACCTCAGAAGTGCCACACCTCATTTTGGATGCTGTCCAGCAGGTGAAACGCTTCAAAGACTACAATGAGCAATACCGGCAAACGCTCAAACTGCTCACCGATGAAGTGATTAGAGGGCGTAAAAATCAACAAAGAGTTTGGGCTGGCATCGCTGCTATTGTTGTTGCACTCTTCATCGCCGCCAACGATACTGATGCTCTACAGCAAGTTCCTGCCGTTAGCTGGATAGTCGGCATGATTGGCCTTTATTTACTGGTGCTGAGACGATAACGCACCCTTCTGTTTGAGGAAATGAGAACCCGATGAGTAAAGCTTGGCTTGAACAAATAAAATGGACCAAAGATGGTTTAGTACCCGCGATAGCACAGGACTACAAAACTGGCCGCGTATTAATGCTGGCCTGGATGAACCGTGAAGCATTGACAAAAACCATCAGCGAGCAACGTGCCATCTATTGGTCACGTTCTAGGCAAAAATTATGGCGTAAAGGCGAAGAATCCGGCCATATTCAAAAACTGCATGAATTGCGTATCGACTGCGATCAAGATGCTGTGCTAATGCAGGTTGAGCAGTTAGGTAGTATTGCCTGCCACACCGGCCGAGAGAGCTGTTTTTACTTGCGCTTTGATCAACAACAATGGAATGCTGTCGACCCCGTCATAAAAGCACCCAGTGATATTTACAAAAAATAAGGTTTGACGTGATGAGCAACATATTACTCGAGTTGGCTAAGGTACTAGAACAACGGAAACAAGCATCTGCTGACGAATCCTACGTTGCCAGCCTGCATCAAAAAGGTCTCAATAAGATCTTGGAAAAAGTTGGCGAAGAAGCGACAGAAGTTATTCTAGCCGCAAAAGACGCCGATCAAAATGGTGACAGGCAACAGCTTATCAGTGAAACCGCCGACCTTTGGTTTCACACATTGGTCATGCTTAGCCACCTTGGCGAGTCTCCAGAGGCAGTTCTTGATGAATTAGCGCGCCGATTCAATATATCAGGGCTGGAAGAGAAGGCTTCTCGCCCTTAAACGACACTCTTTTTATAACTGTGTATCTAAGTTACTATTCATCACTTGAAACGACTATATTTTATCCTTCGGAGGATTCTCAATGGGCTTAGGCGGCATCAGTATTTGGCAATTATTAATTGTTCTAGCGATCGTTATTCTTCTGTTCGGCACCAAGCGCCTACGTAACTTTGGTGGTGATTTAGGTAATGCCGTTAAGGGTTTTCGTAAAGCCATGGATAACTCAGACGAAGAGAGTAAAGAAACACCCAAACTTACCGAGGAGGATGCAGATATCATCGAAGGCAAAGCCGAAAATGTGACACAACACAAAGAAAAGAAAGAGAAAAAGTAACTAACGCAGCATACAAAGATGTTTGATATCGGCTTTGCCGAATTATTGGTGATAGGTTTAGTGAGCCTGATCGTAATCGGGCCAAACCGCCTGCCGGAAGCAATACGTACACTTGCCTTGTGGCTTGGTCGTGCTCGACGTACCTATTCGCAATTTCGTAAAGACTTAGAGCAGGAAATTGGCGCCGATGAAATCCGCCAGGAATTACACAATGAAGAAATCATGGCGCAATTAAAGGACACCCAGCAACAAATCAAACAAAGCTTTGATTTAGACACAAAGCCAAGCTCCGCGCCAAAGCAGCAAAACCCTGATGATAAGCGCCAGCAACAATCTCCTCTTCATAAGCCATCACAGCCCGAACAACCCGATGACTGAGCAAAACGATCAAGATATTGATGACGATAAGCTGCCATTAGTTAGTCATCTAATAGAATTGCGGACACGCTTACTGCACTCTATTGTCGCCGTGCTAGTGATCTTTCTCTGCTTATTCTATTTTGCCAACGACATTTATGCCTTCGTTTCAGAGCCCCTCAGGAAATTACTTCCCGAAGGCTCCACCATGATTGCAACTGAGGTAGCCTCGCCCTTTTTTACGCCATTCAAATTAACCTTGGTGTTGTCGGTATTTCTATCCGTACCCTATATTCTTCATCAGGCTTGGAGTTTTATTGCACCTGGTATGTACTCCCACGAAAAACGTCTCGCGTTCCCGTTATTGCTGTCCAGCGTGCTGCTGTTTTACGCAGGAATTGCCTTTGCCTACTACGTGGTATTTCCGCTGGTATTTGGCTTTTTTACTAGCACTGGGCCGGAGGGCGTTAGCATTATGACGGATATCAACAAATACCTGGATTTCGTTTTGAAGCTTTTTTTCGCTTTCGGTATAGCGTTTGAGATACCCATTGCAACATTTCTACTTGTGGTATCCGGTGCTGTATCTGTGAGCAGTTTGACAAGCAAACGACCTTATATCGTGGTTGGCTGCTTCGTCTTTGGAATGCTGTTAACGCCACCGGATATTATTTCACAAACACTATTAGCACTCCCTATGTGGCTGTTATTTGAGGTAGGTATCTTATTTGCTCGATTAGCTAAGTCGAGAAAAAACAGCACACAGGAAAGCACTTAGCTAAGGAACCTAAATCAAACTTCCAGCATAAAAGTAACAGGGCCATCGTTAACCAACTCAACCTGCATATCCGCCGCAAACTCGCCGGTTGCTATCTGCGCGTAACGTGCATTCGCCCGTTCAACGAAATAGTCATACAGGGCTCGCGCCTGAGCTGGATGTGCCGCCGCAGAAAAACTGGGACGCAGGCCTTTTTGCGTATCCGCCGCTAAAGTGAATTGAGAGACCACCAACAAACCACCGGCCACCTGCTGCAGATTTAAGTTCATTTTGCCATCCTCATCAGAGAATACTCGATAAGAGAGCACTTTTTCTAACAGGCGGTCGGCACTGGTTTCAGTATCATTCCGCTGCACAGCAAGTAACAGCAATAGACCGTGCTGTATCTCTCCTGTGGTTCGATTACCAACCCTAACCCGTGCCGAACTCACTCGCTGGATCAAGCCTTTCATTTCAGGACACCTCTAAAAACTAGATTTTTTGTGAGGGCAAGGCAGCACTACTCGGACAACCCCAATGAGTAATTGCCAAGAATCATAGTCTATATGGAATAAATGAGAAGTTGAGCACGGAGCTGGCGGAGTTATCGCAGGAAAAACGGTTTTCAAAAATGTCCTTCACATTGGCCCAATCAAATACTCAAATCGGCTAGCCATATCTCGTGTTGCACGCACCAGCGCGTCGACAATACCCGGTTCTAACGCAGAGTGACCGGCATCTCTGACGATTTCCAAATGCGATTCTGGCCAGGCTCGATGTAGATCCAAGGCATTATCTAAGGGGCACACCATATCATATCTACCGTGGACAATGACTCCGGGAATTTTTTCCAACTTATCTGCGCAGAGCAATAAATGGTTCTTTGGTAAAAATATATTATTGACAAAATAGTGCGCTTCAATTCGAGCCAGTGACATGGCAACATGAGGATCAGTAAAATGTTCGACCACATCATGATTAGGCCGAAGCGTTGCACAACGTGCTTCCCAGACGGACCAAGCCTTCGCCGCCGCCATTCTTAATACTTCATCAGGACCGACTAAGCGCTGATGGTAAGCGGCAATATAATCATCGCGCTCATCTTCTGGGATCAACCGTTGGTAATCCTCCCAGTAGTCGGGGAAAATATGGCTTGCACCATCCTGATAGAACCAATGTAAATCTTGGTCCCGGCAGAGAAATATGCCCCGCAATATGAGGGCTAGCACTTTTTCGGGATGAGCCTGAGCATAGGCCAAGCTCAGAGTGGAACCCCAGGAGCCCCCGAATAAAACCCACTGTTCAATCTGTAGCTTATGACGAATGGCTTCCATATCGGCAATAAGCGCCTGTGTCGTATTTTCTTCCAATTCGGCATGCGGTAGCGAACGTCCTGCGCCACGTTGATCGAATAAAATTATCCGATAATGGGTCGTATCGAAAAAGCGCCGCATCGCCGCATCGCAACCTGCGCCGGGGCCGCCGTGCACGACCAACACAGGAATACCACGTGGATTGCCACACTCTTCAATATAAATTTCATGCAACTTACTCACTTTAAGGCGGATCTTGTTATAGGGTTTGACTTCTGGATAGAGTATTAGCATTTTGTGTTCCCAGCGCGTTGGTCAGTGCGGTCATCTTTAGAATGAAGAGCTTAGCCCAAAACTGTTCGCTTGGCACGTTGTAAGCTACAATCTAGATCAATTGTCGGCTCACTCCTGCTTAAGATGCCCAGCTCTGAGTCATTATTTCTATGGATAAAATAGCTATGCAAGAGAACAATGACGCTGCCCTGCCCGAACGGGTAGCACAAATCATTCTCGAAGGGTTTTACGACTATTTTGAAGAATTCCATCGTATCACTATAGGTGCCAGACAACGCTTTATCAGTTCCAACTGGAAAGCCTGTCAGCAAGCATCGAAAGATCGCCTCAACATGTATCTAGACAAAATTCTCACGGTTAAAGACACGGTAACGAAAGTTTCAGACAACCGCGTCACACAGCCAGTCTTCTGGGCCGAAGCGAAAAAGGCCTATTCATCCCTTATTCGCAACCTTTCCAATTTTGAAATTGCCGAGACTTTCTTCAATTCCATATACTGCAAATTTTTTGACCACGACCACATCTCGAATGACTACATTTTTGTGTACCCTTCCGCCGATCAGTTTTCCAGAACTATTGGTCTCAATCCAAATAGTTTTAATTACTACCACTCCAACGGCAGTCTAAGGGAAATTTTAAACAAAATGCTCACAGATGTTGATCTAGGGCTACCCTATGAAAATAAGGCCCGTGACATTGAAAATATGCGTACCGTCATTCTCAAAGAGTTGCCAACTGACATTATTCGTAACAAAGATGCCTACGCCATCATTCATAAATCAATATTTTACCGAAGCAAGGCCGCTTACCTAATCGGAAAAGTCATTAGTGAAGAGCTTTCCGTTCCATTCGTGCTGCCCATTTTGCAAAGCGAAAACCGAGAGCTTTATGTTGACGCCTTGATTTTTGATCCGGACGAGCTAAGTATTATTTTCAGTTTTACCCGGGCATACTTCAAGGTTGACACACCCAATCCATCGGAGGTAGTACGTTTTCTCAAGGATCTAATGCCTTGGAAAAACTATTCGGAGCTATATAATTCTATTGGTTTTAATCGGCACGGCAAAACTGAATTTAATCGAGAGTTTATCGCTCACCTAAAAGGCTCCGAGGACAAGTTTATTATCGCACCCGGCATTAAGGGTATGGTGATGAGCGTCTTCACGCTGCCTTCTTACGAAAGAGTGTTTAAAATCATTAAGGATCGATTTACACCACCCAAAGAAATGACCAAGCAGGTGGTCAAGGACAAATACATGCTCGTTTCGCGCCATGATCGAGCTGGCCGGATGGCTGACACCCAAGAATTTAGTAACGCACTTTTTCCAAGAAACCGTTTCTCGGAAGACCTGATAGAAGAGCTTTTAGCGGTAGCCCCTTCCACTGTTGAAATTCGGGGCGAAAAAGTACTCATCAAGCACCTCTACGTTGAACGCAGGATGACGCCTCTGAATATTTACCTGGATAACGCCAACGAAAAGGAGGCTACGCAGGCGATATTGGGCTATGGCAACGCCATCAAACAACTGGCTGCCGCCAACATCTTTCCGGGGGATATGTTATTCAAAAATTTTGGGGTAACGCGCCATAATAGAGTCGTGTTTTACGACTATGATGAAATTTGTCCTTTGACGGAATGTAATTTCCGTAAAATTCCAGAACCCAAAACCCCGGAACAAGAAATGGCTGCCGAACCTTGGTACTCGGTTGCCCCCAATGATGTTTTTCCAGAAGAATTTAGAACCTTCTTATTGGGCAACCCCGTGGTGCGTAAAATTTTCGATCAGTATCACAGTGAAATTTTTGACGCTGACTATTGGAAAGGATTACAACAAGCACTATTGGAAGGCAAAGTGATGGATGTATTGCCTTACCCACAAGAGCATCGTTTTAACCGATAGCGGCCTTGAACTGCCGTTTTAACGAAATTTAGGCACAAAAAAAGCGGCTCAAGAGCCGCTTCAATTTTCCTTAGTACCTATACCGACACTAGTTTGTCGACTATCCCTCGGTTTCTTTAACCTCTTCCTCAGCGTCGTCTTCGTACTCAGCAAGTGGTCGACCGACTAGCTCAATATAGGCCATTGGCGCATTATCACCAGAACGGAACCCGCATTTCAAAATGCGAGTATAACCACCGGGACGCTCCGTATAACGTGGGCCCAATTCACCGAACAGTTTACCCACTGTTTCTTTGTTACGCAGGCGATCAAAAGCTAAACGGCGATTAGCGACAGAATCCTGCTTAGCAAGCGTAATCAGTGGCTCAGCAATACGACGCAATTCTTTCGCCTTTGGCAAAGTGGTTTTTATAATTTCATGCTCGACCAATGAGGCCGTCATATTTTTGAACATTGCCTGTCGGTGCGAGCTATTTCGGTTTAGCTGGCGACCACTTTTTCGATGACGCATTTTGGAATTCCTACAAATTAAGCTCTAAATTTATTCTGAACCCTGCTCTCTGTTTACACCTGAGTTTGAAAACTCAGATTACAGCAGGTACTCCCTAATCCACTTTTAGTCTCGACGAGCCAAAACTCGATCATCATTACGCAGACTAGAAGGTGGCCAATTTTCCAGACGCATACCTAAAGACAAGCCTTTTGAGGCTAATACATCTTTAATTTCAGTCAGTGACTTCTTGCCTAAATTAGGGGTCTTCAACAGATCCACTTCGGTACGCTGAATCAAATCACCTATATAGTATAGATTCTCAGCTTTCAAACAGTTGGCTGAGCGTACTGTCAGTTCTAGATCGTCAACAGGACGCAGGAGTATCGGGTCGACTTCTTCCTCATCTTCCTCTTGCTCCTCTTCTTTATCGGCCTCTAGATCGACAAAAGCGATTAACTGCTGCTGCATAATAGTCGCGGCGCGGCGAATGCACTCTTCGGGATCAATGGTTCCATTGGACTCGATGTCTAAAATCAATTTATCCAAATCAGTACGCTGTTCTACCCGCGCACTTTCAACGATATAAGCAATACGTCGAATCGGGCTGAACGTCGCATCTAATTGTAGTGTTCCAATAGTTTTAGAGTCGCTTTCTGAAGTACGAGTATCAGCTGCCTCATAACCACGACCATGAGCCACCTTGATAGTCATGTTTAGTTCACCTTTAGTATTCAGGTGCGCAATCACATGATCAGGGTTAACAATTTCTACATCATGGTCGAGCTCAATATCACCAGCAACTACTGGTCCCGGTCCTTTTTTACTCAAAGTCAGAACGGCTTCATCGCGTGTATGCATAGTTAACGCGATACCTTTAAGGTTAAGCAGAATTTCAATCACATCTTCCTGCACGCCTTCAATCGTACTGTACTCATGCTGAACACCATCAATAGTCACTTCTACGACGGCAGCGCCAGGCATAGAAGATAACAGGATGCGGCGTAGCGCATTACCCAAAGTATGTCCAAAACCCCGCTCAAAAGGCTCCAGTATCACCTTGGCATGATTCGCACTGATTGACTCAACTTGAATGTGCTTAGGTATTAAAAACTCTGTAACTGGTCGTTGCATGTTTAAACCCACTGTTAAAATCTATTACTTGGAATACAGCTCGACGATGAGGTTCTCATTAATTTCGGCAGGTAAATCTGCACGATCTGGAACCGCTTTAAACTGGCCTTCCATCTTATTAGCGTCTACTTCAACCCAGCCTAACATGCCACGCTGCGCGGCAAGTTCAAGTGAGGATTTGATACGCAACTGATTTTTTGCTTTTTCTCGTACGGCAACCACATCACCAGGTTGAACCTGATAGGACGGGATATTCACCGTACGACCATTCACCTGAATGCTCTTGTGCGACACTAGCTGACGAGATTCTGCGCGCGTGGCACCAAATCCCATGCGGTATACGACGTTATCCAAGCGTGATTCTAAAAGCTGTAACAGGTTTTCACCGGTGGCGCCCTTTTTACCCGCAGCCGCTTTATAGTAGTTACGGAACTGCCGCTCTAAAATACCATATATACGACGTACCTTTTGTTTTTCCCGCAGCTGCAAGCCGTAATCGGATAAACGACTTCGTCTGGCGCCATGAACACCAGGCACAGTATCTGCTTTGCATTTCGAATCAAGCGGCCTTACACCACTTTTTAAGTACAGATCAGTGCCTTCACGACGAGACAGCTTACAAGTTGGTCCTATATAACGAGCCATTATTCTGTCTCCTGATTAAACACGACGTTTCTTGGGAGGACGACAGCCGTTGTGTGGAATCGGCGTCACATCCGTAATACTATTAATTTTAAAGCCAACCGCATTAAGCGCTCTTACGGCTGACTCACGACCGGGACCAGGGCCCTTCACACAGACATCCAAGTTTTTCAAGCCATACTCTGCTGCTGCTGTACCAGCACGTTCTGCCGCTACCTGTGCGGCAAATGGTGTACTTTTACGCGAACCGCGAAAGCCCGAACCGCCAGAAGTAGCCCAACTTAAGGCATTGCCCTGACGATCTGTAATAGTAATAATGGTGTTATTAAAGGAGGCGTGAATATGCGCCACACCATCAATAACGGTCTTTCTGACCTTTTTAACTTTACGCGCTGGCTTTGCCATACTTATCTTTCCTGTCTCTCTCAGCTTTTACTGTTTTGCAGCGGTTATTACTTACGAATCGGCTTACGCGGGCCTTTACGTGTGCGCGCATTCGTTTTACTGCGCTGTCCACGTACTGGCAAATTGCGACGATGCCGTAAACCGCGATAAGCACCAAGATCCATCAAACGTTTGATGTTCATGGAAACTTCACGGCGTAAATCACCTTCAACCGTTATTTTAGTGATCTCACTTCTGACCGCATCCAATTGCTCCTCGGAGAGGTTAGCAACTTTTGTGGCCGGATTAATTCCAACAGAGTCGCAAATACTATGCGCTGTGGTGGAGCCAACACCATAGATGTAAGTCAGTGAAATCACTGCGTGTTTATTATCAGGTATGTTAACGCCTGCTATACGGGCCATTCTGTTAACTCCAACTCTCTCATTTCGCAATATTACGATTTATTTAACTAATAATTGTTACTAAATTTTATCTCAACAATGACAAAAACCACCTCGGCGAAGGGCGCAGAAGAATACCCCTTGATGCAATAGAAATCAAGTGAATTCCAACGACGATTCTCGAACCAGTCTAACCTTGACGCTGCTTATGTCGTGGTTCCACGCTACAAATAACCCGAACCACGCCATGTCGTTTAACGACCTTGCAATTACGACAAATTTTCTTCACGGATGCACGTACTTTCATGCTCTTCTCCAAACACCAATTAACGCAGCATTCCGCCGCTACCATAACCCTTAAGATTGGACTTCTTCAGCAGCGACTCATACTGATGCGACATCAAATGCGATTGCACTTGCGACATAAAGTCCATCACCACCACCACCACGATCAAGACCGAAGTTCCCCCAAAGTAAAAGGGTACATTAGCGGTATTGATTAATAACAATGGCAGCAGAGATACCAATGTAATATAGATGCCGCCGAACAGTGTCAGCCGAGTCATCACGTTGTCCACATAATTCGCAGACTGCTCGCCGGGCCTAATCCCAGGAATAAAGGCGCCAGAACGCTTCAGATTATCCGCCACATCTCTTGGGTTAAACATCAATGCTGTATAGAAATAGCAGAAAAACATAATAAAAGCGGCGAATAAAATAATATAAAGTGGTTGCCCTGGGGCGATCAAAAGGGTGATATCCTGCATCCAACTCATCCCTTCGCCTTGACCAAACCACTGCCCGATCGATGCCGGGAACAACAATATACTGGAAGCAAAAATTGGCGGAATAACACCAGCCATGTTCACCTTCAGTGGCAAGTGGCTAGTTTGCGCCGCATACATCTTTTTACCCTGTTGCCGTTTAGCGTAATTGATAGTGATACGTCTTTGACCACGCTCAACGAAAACGACAAAACCCACCGTAGCTACCGCCAAAAATGCGATCGCTAAAAGCAACAAAATATTAATATCACCTTGTCTTGCCGACTCAAATGACTGCCCAATCGCTGAAGGCAAGCCTGCCACGATACTGGCAAAAATTAGTAATGATATACCATTACCAATACCGCGCTCGGTAATTTGCTCTCCTAACCACATCAGAAAAACAGCGCCCGAAACTAGGGTAACTATCGCCACGAAATAGAAAGTATAAGTCGCTGAAAATGCAATCCCTTGGTTAGCCAAACCAATCGCCATACCCGCTGACTGGACAGTCGCCAACAACACCGTTCCATAACGAGTATACTGGCTAATTTTTCTACGCCCGGCCTCACCTTCCTTCTTAAGCTGCTCCAGATGCGGACTTACCGCCGTCATCAACTGCATAATAATGGAGGCAGAAATATAGGGCATAATACCCAGCGCGAATATACTCATTCGCTCCAAAGCGCCACCTGAAAACATATTAAACAGGCTTAAAATAGTACCTTGGTTTTGTTCAAATAGTTGTGCTAAACGATCAGGGTTAACGCCAGGCACTGGTATATGCGCACCAATTCGGTACACAATAATTGCCATCAGAACAAATCGCAGACGCTGAAATAGTTCAGCTAAACCCGATTTAGCGCTGGCTAGGGACGCACCACCTGGCTTTGCCATCTAGTCCTCGATGCTTCCACCGGCCGCTTCAATAGCTGCTCGGGCGCCTTGACTAGCTTTAATACCGCGAATCTTAACCGCTTTATTAAGCTCACCGGATAACATGATTTTAACAACTTGGATATGATTACCAATTAAATCAGCTGCTTTCAAGGCGGCGACATCGATCACGTCCGCCTCTACCTTCGCAAGTTCGTGCAAACGCACTTCGGTGACATAACGTCCGCTACGAGAAGTAAAGCCGAACTTCGGCAATCTTCTCTGCAAAGGCATCTGTCCGCCTTCAAAACCGGGCTTAACACCACCACCTGAACGAGATTTTTGTCCCTTATGACCACGTCCACAGGTCTTTCCCAACCCGCTTCCGATACCACGACCTACACGTTTTGCTGAAGGCTTGGAGCCTGCCGCTGGACTTAGTGTATTAAGGCGCATACCTTTACTCTCCTACCACGCTAACCATGTAGTTAACTTTATTGATCATGCCACGTACCGCAGGAGTATCTTCCAACTCAACAGTGTGACCGATTCGACGCAAACCTAACCCACGCAAGGTTTCTTTGTGCTTCGGTAAACGTCCGATCGCGCTGCGCGTCATGGTCACCTGAATTCGTTTCGCTTTAGCCATGACTCTATCCCACTATATCTTCAACAGACTTGCCACGTTTCGCAGCAATATCTTCAGGCGCTTTCATATTCTGCAACCCTTTGAAGGTTGCGCGCACCACGTTTACCGGATTAGTTGAGCCGTAGCACTTTGCCAGTACGTTTTGCACTCCGGCAAGCTCCAACACTGCGCGCATTGCACCGCCAGCAATAATTCCCGTACCTTCCGAAGCTGGCTGCATATACACCTTTGAAGCACCATGCCGCGCCTTAATAGGATACTGAAGAGTGTGTCCATTGAGGCTGACGCTAATCATATTACGTCGTGCTGACTCCATTGCTTTCTGGATCGCAACTGGCACTTCTCGAGCCTTACCGCGACCAAAGCCTACGCGACCCTTACCATCTCCAACCACTGTTAATGCAGTAAATCCAAAAATCCGACCACCCTTCACCACTTTCGCGACGCGGTTGACCTGGACTAACTTTTCCTGCATATCAATGCTAGTTTGCTCGTTGTCTGCCATGATTTAACCCTTAAAATTCCAGACCGCCTTCGCGGGCTGCCTCGGCCAATGCTTTTATTCGACCATGATATTTGAATCCCGAACGGTCAAACGCCACCTTCTCAATACCGGCTTGCTTGGCGCGCTCTGCTATTAACGCACCCACTTTTCCGGCCGCGTCCACGTTACCGGTTTTATCCTGACGCAGATCTTTATCAAGCGTCGAGGCTTCAACCAACACTTCACCACCAGTTGGCGCAATAATCTGGGCGTAAATATGACGTGGCGTCCGATTAACACACAACCGGTTGACCTCCAGCTCACGAATTTTGTACCGTGTTTTGTGACTACGGCGTAATCGGGCAACTTTTTTCTCGCTCATACTGCTACCTATTTCTTCTTGGCTTCTTTACGGCGTACAAATTCGCCAGAGTAACGAACACCTTTACCCTTATAAGGCTCGGGTGGTCGGAATGCACGAATCTCTGCCGCCACCTGACCAACCTGCTGCTTGTCAATGCCACTCAATACGACTTCTGTTTGCGTCGGGGCTTCCGCAGTTACGCCCTGAGGCAGTTCGTAGTCAACCGGATGAGAAAAGCCAAGCGTTAAATTAACTGTGTTTCCGCTGACTTTTGCACGGTAACCAACCCCCTGCAACTCCAGCTTCCTCTCAAAGCCCGTAGATACGCCTATCACCATATTATTGACTAACGCTCTTGTAGTCCCGGACATTGCTCGCGATAACTTAGCGCCATCACGCGCAGCAAACACAAGCTGATTATCTTCTTGCTTAACTTCTACCGATGAATGCACCTCCAGTGTTAAATTGCCTTTTTTGCCCTTGACGTTCATCGTCTGGCCTTTAAGACTTATTTCAACACCCGAAGGTAATTCAACTGGATTCTTCGCTACCCTAGACATATTTTAATCCTAGAAAACGGTACAAATTATTTCGCCACCAACGCCAACCGCCTGTGCCGCTTTATCGGTCATTACGCCTTTGGAAGTTGAGACGATTGAAACACCCAACCCACCGCGTACCTTCGGCAACTCGTCTTTACCTTTATACAAACGCAATCCGGGGCGGCTCGCTCGCTTGATTTCCTCGATGACAGGTTTGCCTTCGAAATATTTCAAATCAATACTCAAGGAGGGCTTGATCTTATCACCCTCAGTGCGATAGTCACCGATAAACCCTTCTTCTTTCAGCACTTTAGCCACCGACACCTTCATCTTTGAAGAAGGCATAACCACGGAAGGTTTAGCGGCCAACTGCGCGTTGCGAATACGGGTAAACATATCCGCCAAAGTATCTTGCATGCTCATTTTAAAGTTGCGCTCCTAATTCTGTTTCAATCTTACCAGCTGGACTTTTTCAGTCCGGCGATATCACCACGCATTGCGGCTTCACGCAACTTGTTTCTTCCCAGCCGAAATTTGCGATAGACACCATGTGGACGGCCAGTGATCTGACAGCGGTTCCGTAGTCTTGATCGACTCGCATCGCGCGGCATTGCCTGTAATTTCTTTTGAGCGTCCCAACGTTCTTCATCGCTCAAAGACATATTACAAATAGCCGCCTTTAACTCAGCACGCTTTTTTGCGTACTTAGCGACAATACGTTCGCGCTTCTTTTCGCGCTCGACCATGGAAGTCTTTGCCATCGTTAATCGATCCTATTCCTTGAAGGGAAAATTTAAGGCTTTTAAAAGTGCACGCCCTTCTTCATTACTGTTCGCCGTGGTGGTAACGGTTATATCCAAACCACGAATCTTGTCTACCTTATCGAAATCAATTTCCGGGAAAATGATCTGCTCTTTAACACCCATGCTGTAATTTCCACGACCATCAAATGACTTCCCACTCAAACCACGAAAGTCTCTTACACGAGGAACCGCCACATCGATCAAGCGATCAAGAAATTCCCACATGCGATCATTGCGCAACGTCACTTTACAGCCGATAGGATAACCTTCACGAACCTTGAAGCCCGCAATAGATTTACGTGCTTTGGTGATCTGCGGTTTTTGGCCGGAAATCAATTGCATATCAGAAACTGCATTTTCAATTAACTTCTTGTCCCCCAGTGCCTCACCAACCCCCATATTAAGGGTTACTTTGGTCACCTTAGGTACCTGCATCACATTTTGGTAACCGAACTCCTTCTTCAGAGAGTCGACTACTTCCGCTTTATAAAGATCTTTTAATCTCGACATCTTAATTTCCAGTCACTATTACGCGTCGATCGTTTCTTGATTCGACTTATAAATTCGAACTTTGGAGCCATCCTCCAAAACCTTTACACCTACGCGATCGGCTTTATTGGTTGCGCTGTTGTATATCGCCACATTAGAGATGTGGATCGACGCCTCTTTCTCAACGATACCACCGGCAGCGCCTTTCATAGGGTTTGGTTTGGTATGACGTTTTGCCATATTAATCCCAGAAACTATGAGACGATCGTTTTGCAATACCCGCGACACTTTCCCGCGCTTACCCTTATCACGACCCGCAATAACAATTACTTCGTCATCTCGTCTGATTTTATTCATCACTGGTCTCTCTAAATTCAATCCGCTTACAGTACTTCCGGCGCCAATGAAATAATTTTCATAAACTTTTCGCTGCGTAATTCGCGCGTTACCGGGCCAAAAATACGAGTGCCTATGGGTGCATGCTGTTGGTTTAACAACACGGCAGCATTACCGTCAAAACGGATAATCGAACCATCGGAGCGTCGCACACCTTTCCTGGTACGCACGACCACTGCATTCATCACTTGGCCTTTTTTAACACGACCACGAGGAATCGCCTCTTTTACTGTCACTTTAATGATGTCGCCAATACGCGCATACCGTCGATGCGAACCGCCCAAAACTTTAATACACATGACTCGACGGGCACCGCTGTTATCTGCCACATCAAGCATTGATTCTGTTTGAATCATTGGTCACTCCAAACCCTATAGACTGCAACTGTCAATCGTTCGCAAACTACTGCGCAATTAACCACTTAAACTTCTACTGCACGCTCTTCAATCCGCTCTAACATCCAAGACTTGGTCTTCGAAATAGGACGAGATTCTTTAATAGTGACAATATCGCCACTATTGCACTCATTATTCTCATCGTGCGCTCTCAACTTGGTGGAACGCTTTACGTACTTGCCGTAAATGGGGTGCTTAATACGATTCTCCACCAGCACCACGATCGATTTATCCATTTTGTTACTGACCACTTTACCCGTAACGGTTCTAGCGTTCGTTTGCTCTGCCATCTCAGTTTCCTGCCTTCTGTGACAACACGGTTTTTACTCGTGCTATATCTTTGCGCACTTGGCCTAGCAAGTGTGATTGGCCTAATTGCCCACTTGTTTTTTGCATTCTTAAATTAAATTGCTCGCGTAAAAGCCCTAGCAATTCTTTATTTAAATCCTCTGTGGATTTTTCTCGTAAATCAGCTGCTTTCATCACATCACCGTTCGCGTTACGAATGTCGTTGCTATGGGCAATTTAACAGCGGCAAGCGCAAATGCTTCTCTCGCCAGCTCTTCAGACACCCCTTCCATTTCATAGAGGACGCGTCCAGGTTGAATCTGACAAACCCAGTATTCAACACTACCCTTACCTTTACCTTGCCTAACCTCAAGTGGTTTTTTAGTGATTGGTTTATCTGGGAAAATACGAATCCAGATTTTGCCACCACGCTTAACATGCCGCGTCATCGCTCGACGGGCGGCTTCAATTTGGCGTGCCGTAATCCGACCTCGCCCAATCGCTTTTAATCCATATTCGCCAAAGCTTACTTTGCTGCCACGAATCGCTAAACCGCGATTACGGCCTTTCATCATTTTGCGAAATTTTGTACGTTTCGGTTGTAACATCGTTCTAATTCCTTACCCGTTACCGCGCGCCTTTAGCAGCCTGTTTAGCCTTTGCATTTCGCTCAGCTCTGACCTGCTCAATACCGCCAAGAATCTCACCTTTAAATATCCACACTTTGACACCAATAATACCGTAGGTTGTCGATGCCTCACTGGTAGCGTAATCTATATCCGCTCGCAAGGTGTGCAATGGTACTCGACCTTCACGATACCATTCTGTTCGTGCAATTTCAGCGCCGCCTAAACGACCACCTACTTGAATTTTGATACCGCCGGCACCAATTCGCATTGCATTTTGCACAGCTCGCTTCATCGCTCGACGGAACATGACTCGACGCTCTAGCTGGCTAGCAACACTATCTGCCACCAATTGCGCATCCAACTCAGGCTTACGCACTTCTTCAATATTGATCTGAACTGGAACGCCCATCATTCTGCCGAGGTCGTTTCTCAGCTTTTCAACATCTTCACCCTTCTTGCCAATAACAATGCCTGGTCGTGCGCTATAGATAGTAATACGCGCATTTTGCGCTGGACGCTCAATCAGCACCCGGCTTACGGACGCACTCTTTAACTTATCCAAAATGTATTCGCGCACCTGCAAGTCGTTCAACAGGTTTTTAGCGTACTCTTCTCCATTGGCATACCAGATCGAATTATGATCCTTGACAATGCCTAGTCGTATGCCGGTTGGATGTACTTTCTGACCCATTTTAGCTCCCAGTATCTGCTTAGCTTTTAGCTATCTGCAACTTTAACGGTAATATGACAAGAGCGTTTAAATATACGATCTGCCCGGCCTTTGGCACGCGGCTTGATACGCTTCATTGTCATTCCTTCGTCGACAAACACTGTCGACACCTTTAACTCGTCCACATCAGCGCCTTCATTGTTTTCTGCGTTTGCAATCGCAGAGTCCAGCACCTTTTTCATGATTGCTGCACCCTTTTTCGGACTGAATGTGAGTATGCTTAGTGCATCTTCCACCGTCTTGCCACGAATCTGGTCAGCCACTAGACGCGCCTTCTGAGCAGAAAGTCTCGCACCTTTTAACCTTGCCATAGTTTCCATCAAAATATCCTCTCACCAGGCCTTAGTATCAACGTTTGGCCTTTTTGTCAGCCGCATGACCGCGATAGGTACGAGTGGCTGCAAACTCACCCAATTTATGACCTACCATATCCTCGGTAATAAATACCGGCACATGCTGACGCCCGTTATGCACGGCGATTGTTAACCCCACAAATTCTGGGAAAACCGTAGACCGACGCGACCATGTTTTTATGGGGCGCTTGTCATTTTTTTCTAGCGCCGTTTCTACCTTCTTCATAAGATGAAGATCTGCAAACGGCCCTTTTTTTAATGAACGTGGCACAGTATTTTATCCTCTTACTCGCTATTTCTTGGCCGATCGCTTACGAACGATCAGTTTATCGGTACGCTTGTTACTGCGTGTTTTATAGCCTTTAGTGGGAGTACCCCAAGGCGATACTGGGTGCCGACCACCGGAAGTTTTACCTTCACCACCACCATGCGGGTGATCTACTGGATTCATCACGACACCACGCACGGTTGGCCTTACACCGCGCCATCTCGTGGCTCCGGCTTTACCCAACTGTCGCAAGCTGTGCTCACTATTACTCACTTCACCAATAGTAGCTCGACACTCGGACAAAATCTTACGCATTTCTCCCGATCGCAACCGCAAAGTACAGTAAGCACCATCGCGGGCGACCAGCTGCACTGAAGTACCAGCACTACGCGCAACCTGAGCACCCTTACCTGGCTTCATCTCCACACAATGCACCACTGAACCTAATGGAATGTTCCGCATCGGCAAACAGTTACCATTTTTTATTGGCGCATCATTACCGGACTGAATAGAGTCTCCAGCTTTCATTCCCTTTGAGGCAATAATGTAGCGACGCTCACCATCCGCATAGAGAACGAGAGCTATATTCGCGGAGCGGTTAGGATCGTACTCAAGCCGCTCTATCTTGGCCGGTATACCATCCTTATCATTGCGACGGAAATCAATCACCCGATAGTGCTGCTTATGTCCACCGCCCACATGACGCGTTGTAATACGACCATTATTATTACGACCACCGCCCTTTGACTGACTTTCTAACAGTGGCGCATAGGGGCTTCCCTTATGCAAATCAGGATGCACCACTTTAACCACATGACGTCGGCCAGGCGAGGTTGGTTTACACTTAATAATTGCCATGATCTATGCCTTCTCCACGCTCAAAAAGTCGATATCCTGACCTTCTTGCAAACTCACGTAAGCTTTACGCAAATCGCTTCGCTTACCCATACCATAACGCGTACGCTTGCGCTTACCTTTAAGGTTACTCACCTGAACGGCATCGACTTTTACATTAAACAGCTGCTCAACCGCCGCTTTAATTTCCGGCTTTGTAGCATCTGGCGCCACACGGAAAACAACCTGATTTTGCTTCTCCCCTACCACTGTTGCTTTTTCAGAGATATGCGGGCCTAACAGAACCTTAAATATACGCTCTGGGTTCATCCTAATAACTCCTCAAATTTTTTGAGGGCGGCAACCGTGATCAACACTTTGTCGTATGCAATCAAACTAACCGGATCAGCTCCAGCAACATCACATACACCAACGTGCGGCAGGTTGCGCGCAGCCAAATACAAATTTTCACCCACTTCCTCTGACACCACCAATACATTTGCGGGCAGATCGAATTCTTTTAATTTGCTGATCATCGATTTGGTCTTGGGCTGATCTAAATCAATACTCTCAACCATGACCAACCGGTCTTGTCTCAACAGCTCGGACAAAATAGAACGCATTGCTGCGCGATACATTTTTCTGTTAACTTTTTGCGAGTGGTTCTGCGGCTTGGCAGCGAATGTCACACCACCGCTACGCCAGATAGGGCTTCTTATCGTGCCCGCTCGCGCACGCCCAGTACCCTTTTGACGCCATGGCTTTTTCCCCCCACCACTTACTTCCGAGCGAGTCTTTTGAGCACGCGATCCTTGCCGAGCACCCGCCATATAAGCGGTAACCACTTGATGCACTAACGCTTCATTAAACTCTCGACCAAAGGCGACTTCCGACAGCTCTACCTTTGATTTATCTGCTCCCACGATTGCTAAACTCATTCTTTATGCCCTCTTAGCTACGCGCTTTAACAGCAGTTTTGACCAGCACGTCGCCGCCCGGCGCTCCGGGCACCGGACCCTTCACTAACAACAGGTTACGCTCAACATCCACACGTACAATCTCTAAATTTTGCACGGTGACTCGCTCGGCACCCATATGGCCCGCCATTTTTTTACCTTTAACTACTCGGCCAGGCGTTTGACACTGTCCGATCGAACCTGCCGAACGATGTGACCGCGAGTTACCGTGCGTAGCATCCTGCATACTAAAATTCCAACGCTTGATAGCCCCAGCAAAACCTTTACCCTTTGAACGGCCTGTCACATCGATAGCCTGGCCTTCTTCAAAAACCGCAACCGTAATTTCATCACCGATATTGATATCAGCCAACTCATTTTCGGCCACACGATTTTCCCACAACAGACGACCTGCAGTGACGTTGGCTTTGGCATAGTGCCCAATCAGCGGTTTAGATACATGAGAAGCTTTACGCTCGCCGACGGCGAACTGAATGGCAGAGTAGCCATCACTGGCTACCGTTTTTATCTGAGTTACGCGGTTTGGTTCAACCTCGATAACTGTGACAGGTATGGAAGCACCCTCATCAGTGAAAACGCGGGTCATACCGCTCTTTCGTCCGACTATTCCAATAGTCATACTAACCTCGATACCAGTGTGTACGGGACTTTAACCCTCTTCGGTCGCGCTTCTCAGCACGTTCCACTGATTGTTTTAAATTAAGTCGTTAAACGCAAACTTAGCCCAGGCTAATTTGCACATCCACGCCCGCAGCAAGATCTAGCTTCATCAGAGCATCAACTGTTTTCTCAGTTGGCTCAACTATATCCAACAAACGCTTATGGGTACGTATCTCATATTGATCACGCGCATCCTTGTTGACGTGCGGAGAAATCAATACAGTAAATTTTTCCTTTCGGGTCGGCAGCGGGATCGGACCACGCACCTGCGCACCAGTGCGCTTCGCTGTCTCAACAATCTCCAGGGTCGATGCATCGATTAATCGATGATCAAACGCTTTCAGCCTAATTCGAATTTTCTGGTTTTGCATTTAGCAAATGCTCCAACAATTTCAATAACTTCGTTACACCACCCCCGAAAAGGGAAGCGCATTGTAAGTACCTGACCGCCTAGTGTCAAGCTTATTTGACACTAAAAAAAGAGACCCTTTAAAGGGTCTCTTTTTGCTAAAAATCGAAGACAGATTACTCGATAATTTTACTAACGACACCAGCACCAACAGTACGACCACCTTCACGAATCGCAAAGCGTAGCCCATCTTCCATCGCAATCGGCGCAATCAAAGTCACTGTCATCTGAATGTTATCACCCGGCATCACCATCTCGACACCTTCCGGCAATTCACAAGCGCCCGTGACATCCGTGGTACGGAAGTAAAACTGCGGACGATACCCTTTGAAGAAAGGTGTGTGTCTGCCGCCTTCGTCTTTTGACAGAACATACACTTCCGCTTCAAACTTGGTGTGCGGCGTAATCGAACCCGGCTTCGCTAATACCTGACCACGCTCTACTTCTTCACGCTTAGTACCACGCAACAGAACTCCAACGTTTTCACCAGCTCGACCTTCATCCAGCAACTTACGGAACATCTCAACACCGGTACAGGTCGTCTTGGTGGTCTCTTTAATACCAACAATCGAAATCTCTTCTCCCACCTTAACCACACCACGCTCAACTCGACCCGTAACCACCGTGCCACGACCAGAAATCGAGAACACGTCTTCTATCGGCATCAAAAACGGCTGATCGATCGCACGCTCCGGCTCAGGAATGTATTCGTCCAACGTTTCAACCAGCTTCTGCACTGCCGGCATGCCAATATCAGAAGTATCACCTTCCAGAGCCTTCAAGGCTGAACCCACAATAATAGGAGTATCATCACCCGGAAAATCGTATTGATCCAACAGCTCACGTACTTCCATCTCAACCAGCTCGACCAGCTCTTCATCATCAACCATGTCCGCTTTGTTCAAGAACACGACAATATAGGGAACGCCAACCTGACGCGACAACAGTATGTGCTCACGGGTTTGGGGCATCGGACCATCCGCGGCCGAACAGACCAAAATCGCTCCGTCCATCTGCGCCGCACCCGTGATCATGTTCTTCACATAATCCGCGTGCCCAGGACAGTCAACGTGAGCATAGTGACGCTTTGGCGAATCATATTCTACGTGGGAGGTCGCAATCGTAATACCGCGCTCTCTTTCTTCCGGCGCATTATCAATACCATCAAACGCGACTGCAGTACCACCCCAGGTCTCCGCACACACTCGCGTCAACGCCGCTGTCAGCGTCGTCTTACCATGATCCACGTGACCAATTGTGCCCACATTAACGTGCGGTTTGTTCCGTTCAAATTTACCCTTAGACATGATTAGCCTCTTAATTCAACTCGTTATTTATTAAGCCTTATTGATGATTTGTTCAGCAATGCTGGACGGCGCTTCGGAGTATTTTTCAAACTCCATGGTATAGGTAGCACGACCCTGAGTCGCCGAACGAAGATCAGTAGCATAACCAAACATTTCCCCGAGCGGTACTTCAGCACGAATAATTTTACCCATCGACGAATCTTCCATGCCCTGAACCAAGCCACGACGACGATTTAAATCACCCATCACATCACCCATGTTTTCTTCCGGCGTTACTACCTCTACCTTCATAATTGGCTCAAGCAGTACTGCGCCACCATGTGTACGCAACTGTTTCGCCGCCATCGAACCAGCTATTTTAAAAGCCATTTCGTTGGAATCCACTTCATGGAAAGAACCATCGTACAGCGTTGCTTTTAAGCCCAGCAACGGATAACCCGCTAACACACCATTTTGCATTTGTTCGGCAATACCTTTTTCGACGGCAGGGATGTATTCCTTTGGAATCACACCGCCTACTACTTCATTAACAAATACCAGTTTATCCGCATTACCGTCTTCCGCAGGCTCAAACTTGACCCAAACATGACCATATTGACCACGGCCACCGGACTGGCGCACAAACTTGCCTTCAATATCACAGGTGTTACGAATCGCTTCACGGTACGCCACTTGCGGCTTACCTATATTGGCCTCAACACCAAATTCGCGGCGCATGCGATCAACAATAATATCCAGATGTAACTCGCCCATTCCTGAAATAATGGTTTGTCCGGTTTCTTGATCTGTTTTAACCCGGAAGGATGGATCTTCCTGCGCCAGCTTACCTAACGCAATACCCATTTTTTCCTGGTCAACTTTGGATTTCGGCTCCACTGCCACAGAAATAACCGGCTCTGGAAACTCCATTCGCTCAAGCGTAATAATGTGATTAGGATCACATAGAGTCTCGCCCGTGGTAACGTCCTTCAGACCAATACCCGCCGCAATATCTCCAGCCAACACTTCTTTAATTTCTTTACGGTCATTGGAGTGCATTTGCACCATCCGACCAATACGCTCTTTCTTGTGCTTCACCGGATTGTAGACAGTATCACCCGAATTCAATTTACCGGAATAAACACGGAAGAATGTCAGCGTTCCAACGAAGGGGTCCGTTGCAATTTTAAATGCCAACGCGGCAAATGGGGCGTTATCATCAGCTTCGCGAGTCGCCACAGTCACTTCGTCATCAAGCACACCATCGATTGCTTTAACCTCAGTAGGAGATGGCAGATACTCAATAACAGCATCCAACACAGCCTGAACACCTTTATTTTTAAAGGCTGAACCACCCAAAACTGGAACGATTTCATTAGCCAAGGTGCGTAGACGCAGGCCTTTTTTAATCTCTACTTCGCTTAAATCTCCACCCTCAAGATATTTCTCCATTAACTCATCGGTAGCTTCTGCCGCCGACTCAACTAAAAACTCGCGCATCTCTTCGCATACGGACTGCATATCGGCCGGAATATCTTGATATTCAAAAGTCATACCCTGATCAGCTTCATTCCAGATGATCGCTTTCATCTTGACTAGATCAACAACGCCCTTAAACTCATCTTCTGCGCCTATCGTCATTTGCAAAGGCACCGCCTTGGCACCCAAACGATCTTTCAGCTGTCTGACAACCATCATATAGTCGGCGCCAGCACGATCCATTTTGTTGACAAACACCATGCGTGGCACTTCATATTTGTTCGCTTGACGCCATACCGTCTCGGTCTGCGGCTGCACACCTGAGGACCCACACAGCACCACCACCGCACCGTCTAGCACCCGCAATGAACGCTCCACTTCAATAGTGAAATCAACGTGTCCAGGGGTATCAATAATATTGACTCGATGCTCCGGAAACTGCGCTTGCATACCTTTCCAAAAACAGGTTGTAGCTGCGGAGGTAATAGTAATACCCCGTTCCTGTTCCTGCTCCATCCAATCCATTGTCGCAGCGCCATCGTGCACTTCACCGATCTTATGAGACAGCCCTGTATAGAACAAGACTCGCTCTGTCGTAGTGGTTTTACCCGCATCTACGTGCGCACAAATACCGATATTCCGATAACGATTAATAGGCGTTAAACGAGCCACAACTGTATCCTCTAAATTTTGATTCTTTTAAATAAGCTTAAAAACGATAATGCGAGAAAGCTTTGTTTGCTTCAGCCATGCGGTGCACGTCTTCACGTTTTTTCACAGCAGCGCCTTTGCCTTCTGCGGCATCAAGAATTTCACCTGCCAATCGCAGAGACATGGACTTTTCACCGCGCTTACGAGCGAAATCTACTAACCAGCGCATCGCTAACGCCGCTTGACGGTCATGACGCACCTCAACCGGCACTTGATAGGTAGCACCGCCAACACGACGAGATTTAACCTCAACCATTGGTTGAATGGCTTCCAACGCTTTCTCGAATACTACGATGGGGTCCCCACTACCACTACGCTCCTGAACTTTATTCAAGGCACCATAAACAATACGCTCGGCGAGGGATTTCTTACCGCTGACCATGACGTGGTTCATGAATTTAGCCAGCACTTTACTACCGTACTTAGGATCAGGCAGTACTTCACGTTTAGCAACAACTCTTCTTCTTGGCATAATAATTACCTTATCAATTCAGGGTTTCCCAAGATACATTTCACTCGAAATCACTTGGCCTTACTATAGAGTTACGCATCGAAAATCACGCAACCCCATTTAAAACTTTACTTGGGTCGTTTGGTTCCATACTTGGATCGAGCCTGCTTACGATCGCTCACACCCGAAGTATCCAGACTGCCACGCACGGTATGGTAGCGCACACCCGGTAGATCTTTGACTCGACCGCCACGGATGAGAATTACTGAGTGCTCCTGCAAATTGTGACCCTCACCACCAATATATGAGGAAACCTCAAATCCGTTAGTCAAACGCACCCGACAGACTTTACGTAATGCAGAGTTTGGCTTTTTCGGCGTCGTGGTATAAACCCGCGTACAGACACCCCGCCGCTGAGGACAGGACTGTAACGCTGGCACGTCACTTTTGGCTACTTTCTTTTTACGTGGCTTACGAACCAATTGGTTGATCGTTGCCATTTAATACTCCAACTAGATAAAAAATAATGACAGGAATGCCCTGCCTATAATAAAGGATGCGAGATTCTAATGACCCCGCACCCATCCGTCAAGCAATATCACGCGAAGAAATGATTGCTAAGAACTGGAAATGTTCAGCGCTTCAGTAAGCGCCTGTTCCACTTCATCTGCGCTTACTGATCCAGCGCCAGCTTTAACTGCCGCTTCGGCTAAGCGTTTACGCTTACGCTCTGCGTGGTAAGCCAATCCAGTTCCAGCCGGAATTAAGCGACCGACTACTACGTTTTCCTTTAAGCCCCGCAGATAGTCTTTCTTGCCGGTTACCGCCGCTTCCGTCAACACTCGGGTTGTTTCCTGGAAAGATGCCGCTGAAATAAAGGATTCCGTCGCCAAGGATGCTTTGGTTATGCCTAACAGCAAGCGCTCAAATTCAGCAACCTCAACCTTACCTTTAACCGCCAACTCATTTGCTTCCAACAATGTATTGTATTCAACCTGATCACCTTTAATCAGGCTTGTGCCGCCAGCATTAGTCACATCGACTTTACGTAGCATTTGGCGCACGATGACTTCAATGTGCTTATCGTTAATAGCAACACCTTGCAAACGATAAACTTCCTGTATTTCGTCAACGATGTATTCCGCCAACGCGCTTACGCCCTTGAGACGGAGAATATCGTGTGGATTTGATGGGCCATCGGAAATAACCTCACCTTTCTCAACCTTCTCACCTTCAAAGACATTCAAAACACGCCATTTTGGAATCAGCTCTTCATAGTGATCACCACCATCGGTAGGCGTAATCACCAAGCGCTTCTTACCCTTAGTTTCTTTTCCGTAACTAATGGTCCCGGTAATTTCTGCCAGAATTGAAGACTCCTTTGGCTTACGCGCTTCGAACAGATCTGCTACGCGCGGCAAACCACCGGTAATATCTCGCGTTTTTGAACTTTCCTGCGGAATCCGCGCGATAATATCACCAATCGCCACATCCGCAGCATCACTCATACTCAGCAAGGCATTCGCTGGCAGCATGTAGTGCGCAGGCACTTCAGTACCCGCTAAGCATAGATCCTTACCCTTTTTATCAACCAGCTTGACCATTGGCCGCATATCTTTACCGGCCGCGGGGCGATCTTTCGGGTCGATCACCTGAATATTGGACAAACCTGTTAGCTCATCCGTCTGATGTTTAACAGTGATGCCATCTTCCATTTCATGGAATAAGACACGTCCTGCCACTTCCGTCACGATGGGGTGCGTATGCGGATCCCAGGTAGCGATCACCTGGCCCGCCTTCACTTTGGCGCCTTCCTTCGCTGTCAGCAAAGTACCATAGGGAATTTTGTAGCGTTCGCGCTCCCGACCGTGCTCATCCGCAATCGCCAGCGAGCCTGAACGAGATACAACCACAGACTCACCACCTTTGCGATCGATGTGCTTAACATTGTGCAAACGTAACACACCACCGTGCTTAATTTGCACGTTATCAACGGTAGAAGAGCTGGATGCCGCACCACCAATGTGGAAGGTACGCATCGTTAACTGCGTGCCAGGCTCACCAATCGATTGTGCAGCAATAACACCCACGGCTTCTCCGATATTGACCAGATGCCCACGACCCAAATCACGACCATAACAATTAGTACAGATACCATGCCGTATTTCGCAGCTAATGGGTGAACGCACCAGAATTTCGTCGATGTTATTTTCATCGATAAGCTGGACTTTCTTTTCATCAATCAGCGTTCCGGCCGGCAATACGATTTCGTCATCTTTACCCGGCACAGTGATATCCCGAGCAACAACACGACCTAACACGCGGTTCCCCAACGGCACAACTATCTCACCCCCTTCAATCAAGGGTGTCATCAGCAAACCATTTTCGGTTCCGCAGTCATGATCTGTCACCACGAGATCCTGAGCCACATCCACCAAACGGCGCGTTAAATATCCAGAGTTGGCTGTTTTTAGTGCCGTATCAGCAAGACCTTTACGAGCACCGTGGGTGGAAATAAAGTACTGTAATACCGACAAACCTTCACGGAAGTTTGCAGTAATAGGTGTTTCAATAATGGAGCCGTCCGGCTTCGCCATCAAACCACGCATACCGGCCAACTGTCGAATCTGCGCCGGAGAACCCCGTGCTCCCGAGTCGGCCATGATATAAACCGAGTTAAAGGACTCTTGATCCACTTCACTGCCATCTCGGGCGATAACTTTCTCGGTACCCAGCGTCGCCATCATCGCATTAGCAACCATTTCATTCGCGCGCGACCAGATATCCACGACCTTATTATATTTCTCACCCTGGGTGACCAAGCCAGAAGCATACTGCCCCTCAATCTCTTTCACCTCTATTTCCGCAGCGGCAATAATTTGGGCCTTTTCATCAGGAATAACAAAGTCATTTACACCGATCGAACAACCAGAAATCGTGGCATAATGAAAGCCGGTATACATTAACTGATCAGCAAAAATGACCGTTTCTTTCAAACCAACGTTGCGGTAGCAGCTGTTAATTAGGCGTGAAATCGCCTTTTTGGTCATTGGCTGATTAACCAGCGAAAAGGGTAACCCCTTGGGAACCACATTGAACAGAATGGCTCGCCCGGTGGTCGTTTCTACCAATTGAGTTGAGCATACATCTTCGACATCCGTGTTAATATCTCGCACAGTCTGGGTAATACGAATCTTAATCTTTGCCTGCAAATCCACTTGCTTTGCACCATAGGCACGCTGCAACTCTTCGATGTCGGCAAACATCATGCCTTCGCCCTTGGCATTAACACGTTCCCGGGTCATGTAGTACAGACCCAGCACCACATCCTGCGACGGGACAATAATCGGATCGCCGTTCGCTGGCGATAGAATATTGTTAGTCGACATCATCAATGCACGCGCTTCCATTTGTGCCTCAATGGTCAACGGCAGATGGACGGCCATTTGGTCACCATCAAAGTCTGCGTTATAGGCAGCACAAACTAGAGGGTGTAATTGGATCGCTTTACCTTCGATCAGCTCTGGCTCAAAGGCTTGAATACCAAGCCTATGCAATGTTGGCGCACGGTTAAGCATTACCGGATGCTCACGAATAACTTCCGCCAAAATATCCCATACTTCCGGGGTTTCTCGTTCAACCATTTTCTTCGCGGCTTTAATGGTGGTTGCCAAGCCGCGCAGTTCGAGCTTGCTAAAAATAAAAGGCTTGAACAGCTCTAGCGCCATCTTTTTCGGTAGCCCGCACTGATGCAGTTTCAGCCTAGGTCCGACAACAATCACCGAACGACCGGAATAGTCAACGCGCTTACCCAATAAGTTCTGACGGAAACGACCCTGTTTACCCTTGATCATATCAGCCAAAGATTTTAATGGACGCTTGTTGGAACCCGTGATAGCTCTCCCACGTCGTCCATTATCCAACAACGCATCCACTGACTCCTGCAGCATACGCTTTTCGTTACGCACGATGATATCTGGCGCGCTCAGTTCGAGCAGGCGCTTCAGACGGTTATTACGGTTAATCACACGGCGATATAAATCGTTCAAATCAGAAGTAGCAAAACGGCCACCGTCTAGTGGCACCAAAGGACGCAAATCTGGCGGCAATATCGGCAGCACATCCATCACCATCCATTCTGGCTTGTTGCCCGAAGCATGGAAAGCTTCCATCAGCTTTAAGCGTTTTGATAACTTTCGAATACGCGTTTCCGAATTAATATCGGGAATTTCATCGCGAATTGTTTTAATCTCGCCCTCTAAGTCCAGATCCTTCATTAATTCCTGAATGGCTTCAGCGCCCATTTTCGCGCTAAAGTCATCGCCGAACTCTTCCAGAGCTTCGAAATACTGCTCATCATTCAGAATTTGGCCCTGCTCCAAAGTGGTCATACCAGGGTCAATAACGATAAAAGACTCAAAGTACAGTACACGTTCGATATCACGTAGCGTCATATCCAGCAGCAAGCCAATACGTGAGGGTAACGATTTGAGGAACCAAATATGGGCAACCGGGCTAGCCAGCTCAATATGCCCCATGCGCTCACGACGCACTTTCGCCAACGCGACTTCAACGCCACATTTTTCACAGATCACGCCACGGTGTTTTAGCCGCTTATATTTGCCGCATAAACATTCATAATCCTTAACCGGTCCAAAGATTTTGGCACAGAACAGGCCATCCCGTTCCGGCTTGAAGGTACGATAGTTGATGGTTTCAGGTTTTTTTACTTCGCCAAAAGACCAGGAACGTATCATATCGGGTGACGCTAGCCCGATCCGAATGGAGTCGAACTCTTCATCGTGTGCTTGCGCTTTTAGTAGATTTAATAAATCTTTCATCAGTCACTTCTCCAGAAGGAGGTTTTGAATTTTATCGATTCAACGAGTTAGCCGAACAACGGTGTTTAGGACAGCTCGGCAAAACCTATGTACTCACCTTTGCAGCCCGAGACTGCTTAATCATTATCCAGCTCCATATCAATACCGAGTGAGCGAATTTCTTTTAGCAGTACGTTAAAGGACTCCGGCATGCCTGGTTCCATACGATGATCGCCATCGACAATGTTTTTATACATGCGCGTACGGCCATTCACATCGTCGGATTTCACCGTTAACATTTCCTGTAAGGTGTAAGCCGCGCCATAAGCCTCCAACGCCCAAACTTCCATCTCCCCAAAACGCTGTCCGCCAAACTGGGCTTTACCACCCAACGGCTGTTGCGTTACCAGACTGTACGAGCCAGTGGAACGAGCATGCATTTTGTCATCAACCAGGTGATTGAGTTTCAGCATATACATGTAGCCAACCGTTACCTGACGATCAAACTCCTCACCAGTACGGCCATCGTACAGAGTGATCTGACCGCTTTCCGGCAAGTCCGCCAACTTCAGCATGGCCTTAATTTCAGACTCAGCAGCACCATCAAATGCGGGTGTCGCGATAGGTACACCACGACGCAAATTGCCCGCCATCTCCATTAGATCTTCGTCGTTAAACTCCTTCAGGTTCTCTTCCCGACCGCCAAGCTTGTTATAAACCTGCTCCAACAGTTTACGCATTTCAGCAGCTTTGGCATTCGCCTTAAGCATGGCATCTATTTTTTCACCGATACCTTTTGCCGCTAAACCAAGATGGGTTTCAAGCACCTGTCCAACGTTCATACGAGACGGCACACCCAAGGGGTTAAGCACGATATCAACGGGGTTACCGTTGACGTCATAAGGCATATCTTCAATCGGCATAATGGCTGAAATAACGCCCTTGTTTCCGTGACGACCCGCCATCTTATCGCCTGGCTGAATACGACGTTTGGTAGCCAGATAAACTTTTACAATTTTGAGTACGCCCGGAGCAAGATCATCGCCCGTTTGCAACTTGCGTTTTTTGTTTTCCAACTTTTCATCGAGCTCTTCACGACGATCAGCCAACAACGATTCTGCTTTTTCCAACTGCAGCGCCGCCTTCTCATCAGTCACCCGAATTTTGAACCAACTTTCTCTGGCCAGTTCACCCAGATATTCCTTCGTTAACTTATCGCCCTTCTTTAAACCTGGAGCACCTTCAACCGACTTACCTACCATGGTTTGCATTAAACGCTCAAAGGTTGCGGTTTCGACGATACGATACTCTTCATCTAAATCCTGGCGATACTCGTCCAGCATGCTCTTTTCAATAGAAAGTGCCCGGGGGTCTTTCGGCACCCCATCACGAGTAAAGACCTGCACATCAATAACCGTACCAGACATCGCTGTTTTGCAACGTAAAGAGGTATCTTTTACGTCAGAAGCTTTCTCGCCAAAAATAGCGCGCAGCAACTTTTCTTCTGGCGTTAACTGGGTTTCACCCTTTGGCGTCACCTTACCCACCAGAATATCGCCCGGATTCACTTCCGCACCGATATAAACGATGCCCGACTCATCCAGTTTCCCCAGCGCGCTTTCACCGACATTGGGAATATCTGCGGTAATTTCCTCAGAACCTAACTTGGTATCACGTGCGACACAGGTTAATTCCTGAATATGGATAGTGGTAAAACGATCTTCCTGAGCGACACGCTCAGAGATCAGAATCGAGTCCTCGAAGTTGTAACCGTTCCAAGGCATGAACGCAATGCGCATATTCTGCCCTAACGCCAATTCTCCGATATCCACAGAAGGGCCGTCGGCAAGGATATCACCACGGGCGATTTTTTCACCCTGGCGCACCAAGGGTGTTTGGTTAATACAGGTATTTTGGTTAGACCGGGTATATTTAGTCAGGTTATAGATATCAACACCCGCTTCACCCGACGCTGTTTCTGCATCCGCCACTCGCACCACAATTTTCGCAGCATCAACACTGTCAATCACGCCACCACGATCTGCCACAACACAGACACCCGAGTCGCGCGCAACAAAACGCTCCATCCCGGTTCCAACCAAGGGTGCTTCTGCACGCAAAGTCGGTACAGCTTGACGCTGCATGTTCGAACCCATCAAGGCGCGGTTCGCATCATCATGTTCCAGGAACGGAATCAGAGATGCCGCAATGGAGACCACCTGACGCGGAGAAACATCCATTAAGTTAACCGCTTCTGGCGGTTTTACCGTAAACTCGTTCTGATGGCGCACCTGAACCAGCTCGTCGGTCAAATTACCCTTGCCATCTACCGCCGCGCTTGCCTGCGCGATAACATAGTCGCCTTCGTCAATTGCCGTGATGTATTCAATTTCATCGGTCACCTTGCCATTGACCACCTTACGGTAGGGACTTTCAAGAAAGCCATAATGGTTGGTACGCGCATATCCTGCTAACGAATTAATCAACCCAATATTCGGCCCTTCCGGTGTTTCAATCGGACAGACTCGACCGTAGTGTGTTGGATGCACATCACGCACTTCAAACCCAGCGCGTTCACGCGTCAAACCACCCGGTCCCAACGCCGATACGCGACGCTTGTGCGTCACTTCAGAGAGGGGATTATTTTGATCCATAAACTGGGATAGCTGGCTCGAGCCGAAAAATTCTTTGACGGCGGCCGCCACAGGTTTAGCATTGATCATATCCTTCGGCATTAAGCCTTCAGATTCAGCCGTGCTTAAGCGCTCACGAACAGCCCTTTCCACTCGCACCAACCCTACACGGAATTGATTTTCTGCCATTTCGCCAACAGAACGAACACGACGGTTACCCAGATGGTCAATGTCATCAACCGTACCAAAACCATTACGGATATTAATCAGGGTTTTTAACACATCAATTACGTCTGACCACTGACCATTTTCCGCGACAAGATTTTTCGAGGTCTCATCATTGCGCTGACCAAAATAATGCCCATCATAAAGAATTCCAGGGCCTTGCTCGTCCTCTCGTCCGATACGACGATTCATTTTCATACGGCCAACCGCTGACAGGTCGTAACGTTCCGCAGTAAAGAATAAATTATGGAATAGGTTTTCTGCCGACTCTTTTGTGGGTGGCTCACCTGGGCGCATCATACGGTAAATTTCAACCAGTGCTTCGAGCTGATTTCTCGAAGAATCATTGCGCAATGTGTCTGAAATAAAAGGACCACAGTCAAGATCATTAGTGTAGAGCGTTTCGATCATTTTGATCTCAGCCGCTTCTATCTGCACCAGAATCTCATCGGTTATCTCGGCATTAGCTTCACAGATAATCTCACCCGTTTCAGGGTTAACCATATCCTTCGCCAGCACCTTACCAAATAGATACTCTCGTGGAACTTCCAACTTCTTAGTTTTAGTCTTTTCAATTTCGCGAATATGTCGTGCCGTAATACGACGCCCCGCCTCTACGATAATGCCCCCTTTGGCATCACGGATATCAAAAGTTGCCGTTTCACCACGCAGCCGGTTCGCTTCCAGCTCGAGTTTATAGCCAGTTTTACTGATATGGAAAACGCTGTTTTCAAAGAACATTGAGAGAATTTGTTCTGCTGTATAACCTAGCGCCCGCAACAAAATGGTCGCTGGCAATTTCCGACGTCGGTCAATCCGAACAAATACGCTGTCTTTCGGGTCGAACTCAAAATCCAACCAAGAACCACGGTAGGGTATAATTCGCGCAGAGTAGAGCAGCTTACCCGATGAATGGGTTTTACCTTTGTCATGATCGAAGAATACACCGGGAGAACGGTGTAATTGGGACACCACAACACGCTCGGTGCCATTAATCACAAAGGTTCCATTATCCGTCATTAAGGGCATTTCGCCCATATAGACTTCCTGTTCTTTGATATCTTTCACGACTTTATTGGATGACTCGCGATCATAGATGACTAACCGCACTTTCACCCTTAGCGGGGCCGCATAGGTCACACCTCTGAGCTGGCATTCCTTGACGTCGAATGCTGGCACACCCAACGCATAAGAAACGTATTCCAGCGCGGCACTACCAGAGTAGCTGGTAATTGGGAAAACCGATTGGAATGCGGCCTGCAATCCAACCTCAACGCGGTTTTCAGCCGAACTATCAGGCTGCAAAAAGCTTCGGTAAGAGTCCAGCTGGATCGCCAATAAATAGGGGATATCCATAACTGTTGGTAATTTACCAAATTCCTTACGAAGGCGTTTTTTCTCTGTATATGAGTAAGCCATCAGTATTCCTCGATCTTGTCACTAGCTTTCCAGTAAACCCTGATACTGAAAGTCAACCTCAGGGCAGTTGGAAATTTAATTTGGCTTGCGGTTATTCACTATAACCGACACCTGTACTTTTACTGCATTTAGCAACGGCAAAAGGCTGGCAGCGCTTCGCACTGCCAGCCAATGGACTAAAAAGCACTATTCAACGACTGGCAATTACTTAAGCTCTACGCTCGCACCAGCTTCAACTAACTGCTTTTTAATCTCTTCCGCTTCGTCCTTGCTGGCACCTTCTTTAACTGTAGAAGGTGCGCTGTCTACCATATCTTTGGCTTCTTTCAAACCAAGACCGGTAATAGTGCGAACCGCTTTAATAACGTTAACTTTCTTCTCGCCTGCGGCGGTTAGAATAACGTCAAACTCAGTTTGCTCTACTGCCGCCGCACCAGCATCACCAGCAGCCGCTGCAGGAGCTGCCGCAACAGCTGCTGCCGCTGACACTCCAAACTTTTCTTCCATTGCTTCGATCAGCTGAACTACATCCATCACGCTCATTTCAGCAATTGCATTTAAAATATCTTCTTTAGATAGAGCCATGACTCCAATCTCCTAACAAATTAAAACCGTTAAATGAATAGCCGCTTAATCTAAGCCGCCTCTTGTTTCTGATCACGAACTGCCGCCATTGTACGCACCAACTTGCCAGGCACTTCGTTAAGGGTACGCGCCAGCTTAGCAACTGGAGCCTGCATCACGCTCATCAGCATGGATATCGCCTGATCTTTGGTCGGCAACTTAGCCAGCACATCAATTTGATCTGCTGCTAATAGTTTACCGCCCACAGATAACGCCTTCACTTCGAGCTGTTTATTCTCTTTGGCGAAACCTTGAACCAGACGAGCCGCTGAGCCTGGATCTTCTTGCGAAAATGCCAGAATCGTAGGACCGGTAAGAGCTGATTGAATACACTCGTACTCAGTACCTTCGACGGCGCGTTTGAGCAATGTATTGCGCACAACACGCAAATAAACACCGGACGCACGCGCCTGCTTGCGCAGGTCAGTCATTTGCTCAACTGTGAGGCCATGATAATCAGCCAACACAGCAGCCAGAGCGCTACCAGCAGCTTCATTGACTTCAGCGACAATTGCTTTTTTGTCTTCGAGTCTTAATGCCACTTGCATTACTCCTATAATTTGTTGGGGGTTCCCAACGGTTACATTACCCCGAATAAGCCATTTTATTCATCCAGCTATCCGGGCATTACCGGTGACACCATACAGCCGTATCGCGTCACACCATCTGCGCAGGTTGGGGTTTTAAGCTAAAGTACTTTACCAGCCACTTTTGCACCTGCGGTCTTTGACAGCCACCCCTGCGCTAAACAGCGGCAACCCCAAAGTTCTGCTTTAGGCCGCTAACCGGCCCAATTAAATTTCTAAAGTGCTTTGATCGATCTGAATACCCGGCCCCATGGTAGTGGAAACCGAAACGCGTTTAACATAAACACCTTTCGCACTGGCAGGCTTAAGTTTTTTAAGATCAGCGATTAAAGCTTCAACATTTTGCTTAAGCGCTTCCGGGGAAAAGCCAACCTTTCCGATAGAACAGTGAACGATTCCCGATTTATCTGTACGGAATCGAACCTGTCCAGCTTTTGCATTTTTAACCGCCGTTTCAACATCTGGCGTGACTGTGCCAACCTTTGGGTTAGGCATCAAACCTCGAGGCCCAAGAACTTGGCCCAAAGTGCCCACCACTCGCATCGCATCAGGCGTTGCAATCACCACATCAAAGTCCAGTTTGCCCGCTTTAATTTCCGCCGCCAAATCGTCCATACCAACTATTTCAGCACCGGCGGCCTTTGCTTTGTCCGCATTGGCACCCTGCGCAAATACCGCAACACGCACATCTTTTCCTGTACCGTTAGGCAACACAGTCGAGCCGCGCACAACCTGATCCGATTTACGCACATCAACACCCAGATTTACGGCCACATCCACTGACTCCTTAAACTTGACGGTAGACAGCTCGGTCAACAGACTTGCCGCATCAGTAAAAGGATATAATTTATTTTGCTCGAGCTTTTCGTTAATAGCTTTTGCACGCTTGCTTAATTTAGCCATTACTCAACTCCTTCCGTTTCAATACCCATACTGCGCGCACTGCCCGCAATAGTACGCACCGCTGCATCCATATCTGCCGCTGTTAGGTCGGGCATCTTAGTGCTGGCGATATCTTCCAGTTGAGCACGACTCACTTTGCCAACTTTTTGCGTATTAGGCCGACCACTGCCACTTTTAAGTCCAGCTGCTTTTTTCAACAGAATAGAGGCTGGGGGAGTCTTGGTAATAAAGGTAAAACTACGATCACTGTATACCGTAATCACCACCGGAATTGGCATACCTTGCTCCATACTTTGCGACTGAGCATTGAACGCCTTACAAAATTCCATGATATTTACGCCGTGCTGACCCAGGGCGGGTCCAACTGGCGGACTAGGATTCGCTTGACCTGCCTTCACCTGTAGCTTGATATAAGCCTGTATTTTTTTAGCCATTAATTTTCTCCTTTGGGTAATAACGCTTTACTTTTCATGTTCTTACCAGCATCTGACTGAACAATAAATTTCAAGCTCCCCGGTTAAATACACCCAGAGATATACCGTCGAAACGATACACCTAGGCCTTTTCCACTTGACTAAAGTCAAGCTCAACAGGTGTCGAACGACCAAAAATGGTCACCGCCACCTGCAATCTACTTTTGGTGTAATTCACTTCCTCTACCACACCAGAGAAATCGGCAAATGGGCCGTCAACAACTCGCACCATCTCCCCTGTTTCAAACAAGGTTTTAGGACGCGGCTGCTCCACACCATCTTGAACACGCTGTAATATTGCGTTAGCCTCTTTTTCAGTAATAGGCGCAGGCTTGTCTGCCGTGCCGCCAATAAAACCCATTACGCGCGGCGTGGATTTCACCAAATGCCAAGTCTCGTCATTCATCTCCATCTGCACTAAAACGTAACCCGGATAAAATTTCCGCTCACTTTTACGCTTTTGCCCAGCACGAATCTCCACCACCTCTTCCGTTGGCACAAGTATTTCACCGAAATGGTCTTCCATTTCATACAGCTTTACGCGCTCCTGCAAAGCGCGCATCACTTTCTTCTCATATCCAGAATACGCATGTACGACATACCAACGTTTAGCCACCAGTTCTGTCTCCTAACCTATAATTCCAGATACTATCCAACCTAACAGCAAGTCCAGCGCCCACAACAGCAATGCCACAACAATCACAACCGCTATGACAATTAAAGTGGTCTGTCTGGTCTCAGCCTTAGTTGGCCAAACCACTTTCCGAATTTCAGTGCGCGCTTCTTTCAACAACTTCCATAGCGCGCTCCCTTTAGCCGTTTGTAACGCCACAAAGCCGGCAACAATCGCCAACACCAGCAGGCCCAGAGTTCTATACAGCAAGGATTGCTCAGCGTAATACGCATTACCTGCCACACCAACTGCCACCAGCGTAATAACGACCGCCCACTTCAAGACGTCAAACTTGGAAGTCTCAGCAGGAGTTGATGATTTAGCACTCATTGAACACGCACCTTCGGCTTTAAAAACTAGCAATTTCAACATTTGCCACTGACGAATTTATCATATAGCTAATTCGTTAATGGCAGGCCAGGAGGGAATCGAACCCCCAACCTGCGGTTTTGGAGACCGCTGCTCTGCCAATTGAGCTACTGGCCTATAAACACATAAAAGCGGTTAAACCGGTTTTCACCCGTTTAACCGCTAGCGAAAGGGCCTTTATCGGCCAAGAATCACTCGATAATTTTACTAACGACACCAGCACCAACAGTACGACCACCTTCACGAATCGCAAAGCGCAGCCCATCTTCCATCGCAATCGGCGCAATCAAAGTCACTGTCATCTGAATGTTATCACCCGGCATCACCATCTCGACACCTTCCGGCAATTCACAAGCGCCCGTGACATCCGTGGTACGGAAGTAAAACTGCGGACGATACCCTTTGAAGAAAGGTGTGTGTCTGCCGCCTTCGTCTTTTGACAGAACATACACTTCCGCTTCAAACTTGGTGTGCGGCGTAATCGAACCCGGCTTCGCTAATACCTGACCACGCTCTACTTCTTCACGCTTAGTACCACGCAACAGAACTCCAACGTTTTCACCAGCTCGACCTTCATCCAGCAACTTACGGAACATCTCAACACCGGTACAGGTCGTCTTGGTGGTCTCTTTAATACCAACAATCGAAATCTCTTCTCCCACCTTAACCACACCACGCTCAACTCGACCCGTAACCACCGTGCCACGACCAGAAATCGAGAACACGTCTTCTATCGGCATCAAAAACGGCTGATCGATCGCACGCTCCGGCTCAGGAATGTATTCGTCCAACGTTTCAACCAGCTTCTGCACTGCCGGCATGCCAATATCAGAAGTATCACCTTCCAGAGCCTTCAAGGCTGAACCCACAATAATAGGAGTATCATCACCCGGAAAATCGTATTGATCCAACAGCTCACGTACTTCCATCTCAACCAGCTCGACCAGCTCTTCATCATCAACCATGTCCGCTTTGTTCAAGAACACGACAATATAGGGAACGCCAACCTGACGCGACAACAGTATGTGCTCACGGGTTTGGGGCATCGGACCATCCGCGGCCGAACAGACCAAAATCGCTCCGTCCATCTGCGCTGCACCCGTGATCATGTTCTTCACATAATCCGCGTGCCCAGGACAGTCAACGTGAGCATAGTGACGCTTTGGCGAATCATATTCTACGTGGGAGGTCGCAATCGTAATACCGCGCTCTCTTTCTTCCGGCGCATTATCAATACCATCAAACGCGACTGCAGTACCACCCCAGGTCTCCGCACACACTCGCGTCAACGCCGCTGTCAGCGTCGTCTTACCATGATCCACGTGACCAATTGTGCCCACATTAACGTGCGGTTTGTTCCGTTCAAATTTACCCTTAGACATGATTAGCCTCTTCTATCTTCTCTTAACTTTAAAAACATTTACGCTTAACAAGCCGTTCATTTCCTACAATGTGGAGCTCATAACCGGAATTGAACCGGTGACCTCTTCCTTACCAAGGAAGTGCTCTACCGACTGAGCTATATGAGCCTTATGTCATCACACATTTTCAGCAACCAAATACCAGCACCCTACTTTCAGTAAATACTGGAGCGGGTAGCGGGAATCGAACCCGCATCATCAGCTTGGAAGGCTGAGGTTCTACCATTGAACCATACCCGCAGTATAACTTGCGTCTTGCTACAACCACCAAAATCCCTTTTTTGCCTAACGCAAAGTCATTTCTATCGTGACTCCACCGGCTCGTAGCCACTCTTCTTAAATCTTTAATTAATGGTGGAGGGGGAAGGATTCGAACCTTCGAAGGCTGAGCCGTCAGATTTACAGTCTGATCCCTTTGGCCACTCGGGAACCCCTCCATTATTTGTTGATTCGCATCGATTTACACCGAACAACCAAACCAGCCATTCAACCAACACAGCGCCATCAAACAGCATAAAACAGCTGGAGCCCCCTATCCGAGTCGAACGGATGACCTACTGATTACAAGTCAGTTGCTCTACCAACTGAGCTAAGGAGGCTTAACAGATGCAAGGTTGAAATTTTAGGGGCGCAATTTTAGTAGAACTAACCCACCGAAGCAACTGATTTACAAACTTTTTGGCGATACTTAACCTGAGGGTATTGCTCGCGCACCTTGATTAAAGATTCTGCGCCACCGTTTTCCCTGTCTTTTCGCTGCAACTGAACCCACCCAGCTTCATAACTTCTTGATTTTTTGAGTACTTCTATCTCAAACCCTAATTCTTCTATCGTACTACGCAACGCACCTACAGCGGCCTCATCTTGATAAACTCCTAAAGACAAACCATCCTTTAACTCGCCTTCGCTGATCAGAAAGGCCTCCACACCCTCGGCTTTCAGCTCGCTCATTATCTCCAAAGCTCGCAAAGTCGATTCTAACGGCGTTAGGTAAACCCAATAAAACGGCTCCAACACTAGGCTTTCTTTAAACACTTGTGGCTTGAGTTTTAAACCCAGCAGAAAGTTAACAAAAAGCGAGAGAGAGCGCTCATCAACGAAAGGCCCAAACTGGTCGCACTGGGACCCCTCGCCGACAGCATCCCCCCCCTTGACGGGATCGGGAGCAGCTGCAATTAAATTCACCGACTCTTCATTTTTATTCTGCACTCCTGGCTTTATCTGTTCTCTCGCCTCCGCCAATAGTTTGATTGAGCCATCCAAATTCGCTTGCGCATTCAGCTGGGGCGAAATAACGGTACGCGCCTTGCTCGTTACCACTACTTGCCAAACAAAATAGCCAAGATTGAGAGCAATTAATGTGTAAAATATCCAGCGCATTCGTTCCCTAATATTTTAGTTAAAGTTGCACATTAAGTTTTAGGGTAAAGCAACAGCCAAGCCATCGAACACTAAATCTGCGGACCAAACTATATCCAAATCCTCTACTACCCTCAGCATGGGTTTAATCTGATCAGCATCGCCACCAGTAATATAAACCCGGCAATTTGTATCGCTTTGTTTTATTTCCGTAAATATTGACTCTAAAAATTTAACCGCCATACGGAAAATACCAAAACTAACCGCCTCGTCCGTACTTTTTCCCCAATGAATTCGATTTTCCAACTGTCCGCCCGTCATGCTAATTTGGCGAGTATCACCCAACACAGCTTTTTTCATTAGCCTCAGACCGGGAACAATATAACCACCCTGATGTAACCCATCCGCTGTTACAAAATCAGCGGTTATAGCACTTCCGCAATCGATTACGCAAACGGCTTTACCACAATCTTTGTGCGCTGCCAACATCGCCAACCATCGGTCAACACCTAGTCGCTGTGGATCTGAATACGACACAGTCAACCCAGCAAAACTCTTTTGCGTCCGGGCAATTCCCGGTGTAACCCCCCAACCCTCCTTTACCCAACAACTCAATTCATCCCTAACATCCTCTCCCGCAACACAGGCAATTCGAGCATTTTCGATCTCAAGACCAATTATTGCTTTCTTCAACTCAACAATTTGAGCCAACAGCAGCCGCTTAGCGGCTAACACCACAGCACCATCTCTGTTGATCACACGCCATTTTATCGCCGTATTCCCGGCATCTATTTCCAAGATCATTCTGCTACCCTAAGACTTACTTCACCACCTCGATATGCACGTACCCCAACATTATCCTCAATCAGCAACTCCCCGTCTTGCGTAACGCCCCGCGAGAACCCTGTAACCTCTTTATTTGCCATACTTAACACCACTGGCTGATTAAGTAACGCATCTAATTCATGCCACCTCTCTCGAAAGTCAATAAATCCACCTGCTTGAAATCTCGGTAACGTGTTTGCTAGTTGGCTCAGTATTTTGGCCACCAACAAATTGCGGGATATTTTTGTTGCTGTGATTTCTGCAAGACTTATCCACTCCTGATCAATATCCACCCCTTGGCTTTGAGTCATTTCCACATTGACTCCAATACCGATAATCACCTGCATTGGACCAGACAGCTCACCTTCTAACTCCAACAAAATCCCCGCCAACTTACGTTGCCG
Organism: Pseudomonadales bacterium; assembly: GCA_024234615.1. Classification (NCBI taxonomy): domain Bacteria; kingdom Pseudomonadati; phylum Pseudomonadota; class Gammaproteobacteria; order Pseudomonadales; species Pseudomonadales bacterium. The sequence continues at coordinate 258,045 of JACKNY010000001.1, read as the reverse complement.
ATATAGCAAATCATTAGGCCACTTCATACCAACCCCTTCAACACCTAAATCAGCAATAGCCTCAGCAACTGCGATTCCCACACAGAGACTTAACCCATCCAATGCTCCTGTCAGCTCAGGAAAGTCCCATGCCAGCGACATATAGATATTAGTACCGTAAGGGCTGACCCAAGTCCTACCACGGCGCCCACGGCCCGCGCTTTGCCGCTCAGCAAGACAGACTTGCGGAAATTTTGCTGAAGCTCCAGCTTGCATCTTCACCTGATCATTTGTCGAAGCAACTTCCGAGCGAATGTCAATGCAGCTAAATAACTCCGCCTCTCGATGACTAAGATGCGCTCGAATCAACGGCTCAGACAAAAGCTCAATGCTATTAGCGAGACGATAACCTTTTCCCTTTACTGAATACACCTGCAAACCAAGCTTTTCTAACTGACTCATTTGTTTCCATATGGCGGCGCGACTCACGCCCAAGCGCAAACCCAGTGATTCGCCTGAATGAAAAGCACCGTCGGCAAGAATATGGATAATTTGATTTATTTCCACACTTTCAACTCACGCAATCGACAAAGTTGCCATGATAGCAAGAATTTTCCACGCATTCTGTTTGCCCGCGAAGAATAGTTTACTTGAAAATTTCTAAGCCAATTCTATGGGTTGGATAAAAATCAGCATACCGCTAAATTTTCGACCGCCACAAAAAGCACCCAGCTTTTGTGTTTTGTAACCGATTTATAATTTCTATTCGCATCAACGGGACAATACAATTAAACTGGCAGACAACTCAGATTACAGGTAAAGCTTAATTTGAATAGGCGATCAACGATGTCCTCCAATAACAATGACCTCCTCATATTAGTCGACGATGACGACCAAGAAATTGGCACACTTTCCAAACAAGAATGCCATGCCAAGGAAGGGGTACTACACCGAGCATTTTCATTATTCGTCTTTAATCGCAACGGAGAATTATTATTGCAACAACGTAGCGCCAACAAGCCGCTTTGGCCACTATTTTGGTCAAACAGTTGCTGCAGCCATCCACGCCAGTCAGAGTCTATCGAGCTGGCCGCACAGCGCCGCATTTTCGAAGAATTGGGTTTTGAATGTAACTCGAAATACCTCTATAAGTTTAAATACCATGCACGGTATTTAAACGAAGGTTGCGAGCACGAGCTTTGTCATGTGCTGATTGGCTACTGTGACAACCCTATTAGTGCTAATAAGGAAGAAGTCGCCGCTTGGCGCTATGTCACACCGAAAAATTTAGATCATGAGCTTGATTCCACGCCAGAGTTTTTTACACCTTGGTTTAAGCTGGAATGGCAACACATCAAAGCCCACTACCTACAAGCAATATTAGCTAATTACCCTTGAGACGTAGTGCCACCAAAAGACAAGTTTATCCATCATTTTTGCCCGCCAATAAAAAACCCCAGCCGGAATTAACCGGCTGGGGTTTTAATTTAAAGCCTGACGATGACCTACTCTCACATGGGGAGACCCCACACTACCATCGGCGATGAGTCATTTCACTTCTGAGTTCGGCATGGGATCAGGTGGTTCCAACTCTCTATGGTCGTCAGGCAAAACCTTTCGTGCTTTGCCACTCCTTCGCACCGCGAAGGAGCACAATGCACTTTAACAATACGGCTATGTGATCAATACGTTTCTCTTATCGTATATCTGTGCTTGTTGATCTGGCTTTATCCCTACAACACCGCTTTGGCGTTATATGGTCAAGCCTCACGGGCAATTAGTACTGGTTAGCTCAACGCCTTACAACGCTTACACACCCAGCCTATCAACCTCGTCGTCTTCGAGGGCCCTTTAGGATCCTTAAGGATCAGTGAGATCTCATCTTGAGGGGGGCTTCCCGCTTAGATGCTTTCAGCGGTTATCCTGTCCGATCGTAGCTACCCAGCAATGCCTCTGGCGAGACAACTGGAACACCAGCGGATCGTCCACTCCGGTCCTCTCGTACTAGGAGCAGCTCCTCTCAAATCTCATACGTCCACGGCAGATAGGGACCGAACTGTCTCACGACGTTCTAAACCCAGCTCGCGTACCACTTTAAATGGCGAACAGCCATACCCTTGGGACCTGCTTCAGCCCCAGGATGTGATGAGCCGACATCGAGGTGCCAAACACCGCCGTCGATGTGAACTCTTGGGCGGTATCAGCCTGTTATCCCCGGAGTACCTTTTATCCGTTGAGCGATGGCCCTTCCATACAGAACCACCGGATCACTAAGACCTACTTTCGTACCTGCTCGACTTGTCAGTCTCGCAGTCAAGCGTGCTTGTGCCTTTACACTAACCTCATGATTTCCGACCATGATTAGCACACCTTCGTGCTCCTCCGTTACTCTTTGGGAGGAGACCGCCCCAGTCAAACTACCCACCACACAGTGTCCTCGACCCGGATAACGGGCCAGAGTTAGAACCTCAAACATACCAGGGTGGTATTTCAAGGGCAGCTCCACGATAACTGGCGTCACCGTTTCAAAGCCTCCCACCTATCCTACACAAGTAGGTTCAAAGTTCACTGTGAAGCTATAGTAAAGGTTCACGGGGTCTTTCCGTCTAGCCGCGGATACACTGCATCTTAACAGCGATTTCAATTTCACTGAGTCTCGGGTGGAGACAGTGTGGCCATCGTTACGCCATTCGTGCAGGTCGGAACTTACCCGACAAGGAATTTCGCTACCTTAGGACCGTTATAGTTACGGCCGCCGTTTACTGGGGCTTCGATCAAGAGCTTCGCTTACGCTAACCCCATCAATTAACCTTCCAGCACCGGGCAGGCGTCACACCCTATACGTCCACTTACGTGTTTGCAGAGTGCTGTGTTTTTAATAAACAGTCGCAGCCACCTGGTTACTTCGACCACCAACAGCTTACGCAGTAAATGCTTCACCGTCAGTGGCGTACCTTCTCCCGAAGTTACGGTACCATTTTGCCTAGTTCCTTCACCCGAGTTCTCTCAAGCGCCTTGGTATTCTCTACCTGACCACCTGTGTCGGTTTGGGGTACGATCCCTTATTACCTGAAGCTTAGAAGATTTTCTTGGAAGCAGGGTATCAACCACTTCGCTCTCATAAATGAGTGCTCGTCATCACGCCTCAGCCTTAAGAGTCCGGATTTGCCTAAACTCTCAGCCTACACGCTTAAACGCGGACAACCAACGCCGCGCTGGCCTAACCTTCTCCGTCTCTCCATCGCAATAATAAGAGGTACAGGAATATTAACCTGTTTCCCATCGACTACGCATTTCTGCCTCGCCTTAGGGGTCGACTCACCCTGCCCTGATTAGCATGGGACAGGAAACCTTGGTCTTCCGGCGTGGGGGTTTTTCACCCCCATTATCGTTACTCATGTCAGCATTCGCACTTCTGATACCTCCAGCAACCCTCTCGAATCACCTTCAACGGCTTACAGAACGCTCCTCTACCGCTCATCCTAAGATGAACCCGTAGCTTCGGTGGCTAGTTTGAGCCCCGTTACATCTTCCGCGCAGGCCGACTCGACTAGTGAGCTATTACGCTTTCTTTAAAGGATGGCTGCTTCTAAGCCAACCTCCTAGCTGTCTAAGCCTTCCCACATCGTTTCCCACTTAACTAGCACTTGGGGACCTTAGCTGACGGTCTGGGTTGTTTCCCTTTCCACGACGAACGTTAGCACCCGCCGTGTGTCTGCCATGCTCATACTCACTGGTATTCGGAGTTTGCATCGGGTTGGTAAGTCGGGATGACCCCCTAGCCGAAACAGTGCTCTACCCCCAGTGGCAATACATGACGCGCTACCTAAATAGCTTTCGAGGAGAACCAGCTATCTCCGGGCTTGATTAGCCTTTCACTCCGAGCCACAGCTCATCCCCGTCTTTTTCAACAGACGTGGGTTCGGTCCTCCAGTTGATGTTACTCAACCTTCAACCTGGCCATGGCTAGATCGCCCGGTTTCGGGTCTAATCCTAGCAACTATGCGCCCTATTAAGACTCGGTTTCCCTACGCCTCCCCTATTCGGTTAAGCTCGCTACTAAAATTAAGTCGCTGACCCATTATACAAAAGGTACGCAGTCACAGAACAAGTCTGCTCCCACTGCTTGTACGCATACGGTTTCAGGATCTATTTCACTCCCCTCTCCGGGGTTCTTTTCGCCTTTCCCTCACGGTACTGGTTCACTATCGGTCAGCTAGGAGTATTTAGCCTTGGAGGATGGTCCCCCCATATTCAGTCAAGATAACACGTGTCCCGACCTACTCGATTTCACACCATCTAAGATTTCAGATACGGGGCTATCACCCACTATGGCGGCACTTTCCAGAGCCTTCTCTTATCTACAATAATGCTTAAGGGCTAATCCGCGTTCGCTCGCCGCTACTGACGGAATCTCAATTGATTTCTTTTCCTACGGGTACTTAGATGTTTCAGTTCCCCGCGTTTGCTTCGTACACCTATGTATTCAGTGCACGATGACATCTTATGATGCCGGGTTGCCCCATTCGGAAATGTCCGGGTCAAAGGCTGTTTACCGCCTCACCGAACCTTATCGCAGGTTACCACGTCCTTCATCGCCTCTAGCTGCCAAGGCATCCACCGTATGCGCTTAATTGCTTGACCATATAACCCAAAACAGTGTCTTGAGTTGATCATTTACGCCAGATATACGCTTGATGAATGTGTTTGCACACACTCAGAGAATCGTATTACTACCTTAACATTGAGAAGTCGCTAAACTTCTCGTTAAGTTTTGTTTGCATACTGCACAGTCATTTCAAACCATTACTGATTCGTCATTTCCATGCCGCTTGCATACAAGCTATCACATAACCATATTGTTAAAGAGCATTGAACCTTACGGTTCCTGGTTAAAAACCAGATCTAAATGATTCATCAACCCCAATCACTTAGATCTTTTCTCTAACCTTTTACTTTCATCCTTGAGCCGACCTTTCCTACCTATCCCGCTCAACCAACCGGCTTTACTAAGCCAAATTGAGTTAGGCAAGGCGCGGATGGGCGAAGCCTATTAACAATAGGTGAGCCAATTCGCAACGCCGCATCACTCAATTTGGTGGAGCCAGGCGGGATCGAACCGCCGACCTCCTGCGTGCAAGGCAGGCGCTCTCCCAGCTGAGCTATGGCCCCTCGCTTGTCTTTTTTGCCCTGGCCTGCGTTGCACCCCCAGGGCACTTCCGCTGGGCGCGCTCCTATTCGGTCGGTCATGTACCTGCTCGTACATTCCCTCTCTCAGGCGTCACGCGCCTTGTCCAGAACAAAAAATCCTAACCGAGCATGTTACCGGTACCCCGGTGTTAACACGTATTCTCACAGGCTTTCTGTGTTTCGTGCTAACCACACCACTCACCTCTTATGAGGAGATTTGGGTTAGGCTAGGCGTGGAGAGGCGTAGTGTGCGAGTAGCACATGAGCATCTTCACAACGACGCATAACACAAATCTGGTGGGTCTGGGTGGATTTGAACCACCGACCTCACCCTTATCAGGGGTGCGCTCTAACCAACTGAGCTACAGACCCAAGC